>JAQVJP010000090.1 GCA_028695145.1 Eubacteriales bacterium | reverse complement strand
TTTTTTTACTAAAACTATTGACACGTTTTTCGAAATAGGTTTATTATTAGACAAATCAATCGCCAAACTGATGAGTAAAACGAGTAATCGCTGACAGGGTCTTCACAGAGAGCTGCCGATGGTGTGAGTGCAGCAGGAAACACTGCGATGAATGGCTTTACGAGGGCGGTCCGAACACCTTGACAAGTGGTCATGGCAAGTAGGCACCGACGGGAATCCGACCCGTTATCCTGCGGACATGTATGACAGTACATGATTGAGTGGGTTTTCGTTACGAAAATCAATCAGGGTGGTACCGCAGATGCTTATAGCTTCTGTCCCTTTTGGGGCAGGAGTTTTTTTGTACTCCGAAACAGATAATGAAATCGCCTGTCCCTTCAGACAGGCGATTTTTCTGTGGAAGGAGAAAATGAAATGATTAAGGAAGCAATCAGACTAATCAGTCAAGGACAAAATCTCAGTCAGGAACAAGCCTATGCAGCCATCAATCAAATTATGGAGGGACAGGCAAGTGAAATTGAAATTGCAGCTTTTATCACGGGTCTTCGCGTCAAAGGGGAAACTGCAGCTGAGTTAACAGGCGGAGTAAAAGCCTTGTCAGCAGCTGCAATCAACATAAGACCTGAAGTATCATTCTGCGTAGACCCGGTTGGAACCGGTGGCGATGGAACCGGAACAATTAATATTTCTTCGGCAGCGGCACTTACCGCGAGCGCGGCAGGAGCCTGTGTTGCAAAACACGGAAACCGTTCGGTATCCAGCAGCTGTGGCAGCGCAGATTTCTTCGAAGAGCTTGGTCTTGATCTAAGTCTTGAACCTCATGAAGTAGAAAAATGCATTGAAACGCATGGCTTCGGTTTCATGTATGCTCCAGTCTTTCACCCGGCCATGCGATTTGCTGCTCCAGTACGAAGGCATCTTGGAATACGAACTATTTTTAATATGCTGGGGCCTTTGACAAACCCGGCAGGTGCTTCAGGGCAGGTTCTTGGAGTCTATGATTACAGTGTTATGCCTTTTGTCGCGGATACCCTATGCAATCTTGGCATCAAGCATGCCATGGTCGTCCACGGCAGCGACCACAGCGATGAAATAACCATCAGTGGAGAAACGGCTGTTATCGAAATCAAAAATGGTAAGAAAACTGAATATACAATAACCCCCGAAAACTTCGGATTGAATCGTTCAAGTCTTAGCGAAGTCGGCGGCAGCACACCTGAAGATAACGCAAAAAAAATCATGGAAATCTTCCAAGGCAGAAAAAATGCTTCAAGAGATATGATTCTATTGAACGCCGCCGCCTCAATTTATGTTGGTCAGGCCGCGGATAGCTTCGAAGAAGGCTTATCATTAGCAGTTCAAGCGATTGATCAAGGACTGGTACTCGATAAGATTCAGAAGCTGAGAAGCTTCAGACACGCTGCGAGGAAGGATGCCTAACATGAGCAAAACAGTTATAACCGGAACCATTCTTGATAAAATAATTGCCGACAAACAAAAGAGACTTCAGGAGCGTAAAACAAAGATCACACTCGAAGAACTATCTCTGCAGGCAAAAAATTGTAAGACCACAATTCCAGACTTCGCCAGTTCACTACGCAGAGGTAACAGTCTATCGATCATTGGTGAAATCAAGAAAGCATCTCCTTCTCGTGGAATTATTCAGCCTAATTTCAATCCTGCAGATCAGGCCAGAGCTTATCAAAGTGCAGGCATCAGCGCTATATCTGTCTTAACTGAAGAGGATCATTTCCTCGGTAGTGATAATTATCTGCGGGAAGCAGCATCCGCAGTATCTCTTCCTATTCTGCGTAAGGATTTCATAGTTGATCCCTATCAGATATACGAAGCACGTTTGCTGGGCGCGTCAGCTATATTGCTGATTTGTGCCGTTCTTGATCAGCCACTTCTTCAAGAACTTCTAAATTTAACTCATAACCTTGGGATGCAGGCACTCGTTGAGGTTCATAATCTTAAGGAACTGATGATGGCACTTGACAGTCAGGCAAGAATAATAGGTATCAATAATCGCGACCTGCATAGTTTCCATGTGGATCTGACGACAACAGAACGCCTGGCCGGTGTGATCCCTGCAGGTAGAATTGTCGTAGCAGAGAGTGGAATTGCAACTTCAGCCGATATGGCAAGAATCTATAGAGCAGGTGCACATGCCGTTCTTATAGGTGAAACGCTGATGCGGGCGGCCGGTACAGATAACAGCATTCGTGGAACTATCGATTCGCTCTACGGTGACTTACCCGGGCAGGCAGTATAAGGATAGAATGTATGAATAACAATGTAATTCCTCAAAACAAAACACCTGGCATAAAAATCTGCGGATTAAGATCATTAGATGATATAGCCGCGATTGCTGAAGCTAATGTTGATTACGGGGGTTTTGTATTTGCCGCAAGCAAACGACAAATATCACTTGCGCAAGCTGCTGAACTGATAAAATTTATGCCTTCTACGATTGAATCTGTTGGTGTTTTTGTTAATGAGACACCGGCAAAAGTCCGTGAAGCGGTTTTATCTGTTCATCTTGATATAGTGCAGCTTCACGGTAACGAAGATGCGGATTATCTGGAACAACTCAGGCAAATGCTGCCTGTAAGCATAAAAATCTGGAGAAGCTACTCATTCAAAATTCAAACAGCTGATTCCAATCTGACAAATCAGTCTATCACAAGGATGAAACCTGATGCCTGGCTATTGGACAGTTTTCTACCAGATTCGAAGACAGCAGGCGGAACCGGACTAAGCTTCGACTGGAAACAGGCAGCAACTAAACTTCCATCAGGTAGAATTATCCTCGCAGGCGGCTTGAACGCAGACAATGTCAGGAAGGCTATAAGTATTATAAAGCCAGATATAGTTGACTGCAGCAGCGGAGTCGAAACCGCTGGGAGGAAAAACAGAGATAAAATTATTGAATTTTGCCGGACAGTCAGACAAAACAGCTAACTAATTATGATTATAAGCAAATAAGCTCACAGATCTAAGCTAATCGAGGTAGCACAGTATGAATAGGAAGCAAATAACAAGAGATATGATTAATCCATCATATGAACTATTCCATAGATTCTCAACTTCATATCACCTGATTCCTCTAACAATAAGGGTAAAAGCCGACACACTAACTCCTATTTCTTTGTTTCAGCGGTTTCGAACCAAGAAGGATTGTTTTCTGCTTGAGAGCGCGGAAGGCAACGAGCGTCAGGCCCGCTATTCGATAATGGGAAGAGATCCTCTTATATCAGTTCAATGCCGCGGTCAGACTATTAATATGAATATGCTACATAGCATACCTGACCAGTTGATAATCAGTAAGGATACACACTCAGATCCTATAAAACTTATCAGAGAAATCCTACAACTTTATAAAATACCATCAGAACTATCCACAGATGGGTATCGCTGCGGACTGACAGGCTATTTCGCTTACGATTTCATAAGATATATTGAAACAATTCCAGATAACAACAACGATGAATTACGGCTGCCTGACTGCAATTTGATGGCACCGGCGCAGGTTGTTGTTTATGATCATCTTAAACACGAAATGACACTCATACAAAACATTATTGTTGATACGGATTCCAAGACAAACGAGGAACAATATACTCAAGCAGTTAATCAGCTTGAGTCGCTCTTAAACGAACTTATTAGCTTGGATCTCGAAAACATGAAAATTAATAAAACAGGAGATTTTTCGTCAACTGAGTTTAAGATAGAATCTTCAGGTTTCGAAGCTAACATAACCAAAGAGCATTACATGTCCATGGTAGAGAGAACAAAAAAGTATATTAAGGCAGGCGATATTTTTCAAGCGGTCATTTCTCAGAGGTTCAGCGCCACCTGCTCAGGAGATAGTTTTTCAGTTTACAGATCTTTACGCAATGTCAACCCCTCACCATATCTATTTTACATCCAGAATCAGGATGCCTGTCTTGCCGGAGCATCCCCGGAGATGCTGGTTAGATTAACAGGCAGCAAGCTCGAAACATGCCCGATCGCAGGCACGCGAAAACGAGGTAATACTGTACATGAAGACGAAGCACTGGCTCAGGATCTATGCTCTGATCCCAAAGAAATGGCTGAGCATGCAATGCTAACAGACCTTGCGCGCAATGATATAGGCCGTATCGCCAAAATTGGCTCCGTAAAAGTCACGGAGTTTGCCAAAGTAGAACATTATTCGCATGTTATGCACCTCGTAAGTCTTGTCGAAGGAGAACTATCAACAAATAAATCAGGGATAGATGTCTTATGCTCGCTTCTACCTGCCGGGACACTCTCGGGCGCACCCAAAATCAGAGCGATGGAAATAATCGATGAGCTTGAAAATACTCGACGTGGCCCATATGGCGGAGCAGCAGGCTACTTAAGTTTTGACGGTTCCATTAATACCTGCATAACAATCAGAACCGCTCTTATAACCGGCGGCAAAATTCATGTACAGGCCGGCGCAGGTATCGTTGCCGACTCGCAACCGGAATCAGAATACGTAGAAAGCGTTAACAAAGCCGCGGCTATGATAGCTGCGATTGAACAGGCAGGTGAATATTTATGATACTACTTATAGATAATTACGACTCATTTACTTACAATGTCTATCAAATGGTTGGAGAACACAATCAAGATATAACCGTAATACGTAATGATAAACTTACACTCGATACAGTTGCTGCTCTATCTCCAAGTCACATAATTTTATCACCAGGACCTGGATATCCGGCAGACGCAGGTCTCATGCCACAAATAATCAGATGTTTCCATAACAGCATACCCATGCTCGGAATATGTCTTGGTCATCAAGCGCTTGCTGAGAGCTTCGGTGCTTCAATTGTTGAAGCTAAAAAACCATATCACGGAAAAAGCTCGGCAATTACACTGACTGCACAAGCTAAGAACTGCCCAATATTAAGAAATTTGCCGCGACAAATAAATGCAGGTCGCTATCACTCTTTGACAGTAGATCAGAGAACATTGCCTGCCTGTTTTGATATAACGTCATTAAGCGATGATGATCAGCAGATAATGTCTATCTCGCATCGAACGCTGCCACTGTACGGGCTTCAGTTTCATCCTGAATCGATATTATCTGATTTTGGAAGTACAATATTTAAGAATTTCCTCGCGAATAATTATTTATGATAGGGTTCATTACGATTTATGCGAAAAGCCCTGTAGCATTGTTCGAGCAGTAGTAATCTGGTCATCTGATGAGTAAAAGTCATCTCAGATAAGCACAAACGCACCTGCGCTCTTTTCGTTACTACCGGCGAGAGCCCATTAGAGCCACCAATGATAAAGACAATCTCACTGCCGCCCTGAATAAACCAATCCTGTAAATTAGCAGCAAACACCTTTGAATCAAACTGACGGCCGTGAAGATCAAGCACAACACAATAGTCCTGAGATTTGACTTTTGCCATAATTCTGTTTGCTTCCTCATTCAGAGCTTTTTCTTCCGGCCAGCTATCAGGCACATCTTCAAGCTCCTGAATTATAACCTCGCAATAGCGCGTGAGACGTTTGCGATATTCGTCAATTCCTGCTTTTAGCCATTTCTCCTTGATTTTACCCGGAGCTATTACTCGAATGCGCATAATAGACTCTCTTTACTCAAGCACAAGCGGACAGCTTGTGCTGTACCTCGAAGCAATTGAAATCTGTGCATCATGATCATAACTTATACCAGTTTCTCGAAGATAATGCTTAACAGTTAACGCCGCAAGTTCAGGAATATTATTATCTTTGCTCAAATGTGACAAAACAAACTTTTCTGTACCGGCATTAATCAAATGGCGAATCGCTTCAGCACTGTCTCTATTAGATAAGTGACCCCTGTTGCCACTTATTCTCTTCTTCAAAAAATAGGGATAAGCACCTTGCTCAAGCATATCCTCATCGTAATTAGCCTCAATGAATACCGCACGACAACCCTTAAGGTTATCAAGCAAACCTGAGCTGATTTCACCTGTATCTGTGCATACCGCGACATCACCATGATCTGTTCTTATACGATAGCCAACCGGCCTAACTGTGTCGTGAGAAATATCAAAACTGGTAAATGCCAGATCTCCAAATGCATACTCTTGCTCAGGCACAACTATATTTATCAGATCCGGGTCTACCTTGCCAATCTGATCATACATAGCCGCATATGTTTCCATATTGACATAAATCGGCAATTTATATCTTCTGGCCAGAACACCTACACCTGCTATATGATCTGAATGCTCATGTGTTATTAATACTGCACTAAGGTCTCTTGGGTCATACTCAAGATCATGAAGAGCTCGCTCAATCGTGATACCGTTAACACCAGCATCAATAAGAATTGAAGTTGAACCATTCTCAACAAAAACAGCATTACCACTGCTGCCACTTCGCAATGCGCAAACTCTTGTTGCCATTACTGATCAAGCCTGTTGATATCTGCACCCAAACTCTGAAGTTTATGTACAAATCTCTCATAACCGCGCTCAATCTTATTGATCTCAGCGATTTCTGTTACGCCTTCAGCTGCAAGACCGGCCATGACCATAGCAGCCCCTGCTCTAAGGTCACGTGCGGTTACTTTTGCGCCGGTCAGCGGTGAACCACCCTGAATAACAGCGAGCTTACCGGAAGCCATTATATCAGCCCCCATCATTTTTAAGTCGTCAACATATTGAAATCTGTTATCCCAGACATTCTCCATCATCTTGCTTGAACCCTCTGCCAAACACAACAAAACAGTAGCCTGTGGCTGTAAATCTGTTGGAAACCCCGGATAAGGCATAGTTTTAAAATTAGCAGGTTTAAGAGCTTCCTGATCTTCCATCCAGACACGAATACTATCATCACCAGCTTCGACATGAGCGCCCATTTCTTCAAGCTTGGCTGAGAGAGGTTCCATATGCTTAGGAATCAAATTCTTCACAGTAATATCTCCATGAGTCAAAGCTGCCATCATCATATATGTGCCAGCCTCAATCTGATCAGGAATAATGGAGTATGAGCTGCCTGCAGGCATTACAGGGGTACCGGTTATCCTGATAACATCAGTACCTGCACCTCTTATATTTGCGCCCATAGTATTGAGGAAGTTGGCTACATCAACAATATGAGGCTCACGAGCAGCATTCTCTATAACGGTTATGCCTTCAGCTTTTACCGCCGCTATCATTATGTTTATTGTAGCTCCAACGCTCACTACATCAAGAAAAATATGTTCGCCCTGAAGCTTTTCTGCTTCAACATGGATAATACCATGTTCAATCGTCGCCTCAGCACCTAAAGCCTCGAAGCCTTTTATATGCTGATCAATCGGCCTGGTACCGAAATTACAACCGCCCGGCATATACAGACTGGCTTTGCCAAATCTGCTGAGAAGGGCTCCCAGAAGGTAATAGGATCCTCTAATACTTCTTACCTTATCCTCAATTGCTTCATGTGTATGAATTGATGTCGGATCAATATATAGAACACCATCAGAGTCGCGTTTTATCTCCGCTCCCAATTCCTCGCAGATTTCCAACATAACATTTATATCAGCCACATCAGGTACATTTTCAATTTTACAGGCTCCATCAAGCAGCATAGCTGCTGATAGGATGCCCAAAGCGGCATTTTTTGATCCGCTCACAGTTACTTCTCCGGCAAGCCTATTGCCGCCGCGAACCATATAACTGGCCATAACTGTTCCTCCCCCATCACATTGGTCAATAAGCTCAGGATGACAAACCTTAAGGTGTCGTGCTTTCACCTGTTTATTATCGTTTTTATAAGTATTAACAGCAACATTCATTTCCATTACATTAAACCATGACATCAGCTGATTCTTCGATTAAATCATCAACCCCATCAAGCTCACTTTCATCAGAGTATATATTCTTCAACAGGTCTGATAAACCATTTTCATCAAGTTCCTGTAGAGACTTTTCAATCATGGAATTATCCATAGCGATTCCCGTCAATTCCTCAGCAGCTTTTATATACAGTATATCCTGAAGCGAATGACCGCTAAGCAATTCAGTAACCGTATCATTAAAAATCTTACGCGCGGAAGGCAGCATAACAGTAAATTCTGTACCCTTACCTAAAACACTCTGCACTTGTATTTTACCATGATGGAGATCAACAAGCTCCTTGGCTATGGATAACCCAAGACCAGTACCGCCGTACATGCGCGAACCTGTCATATCCACCCTGTAGAAGCGTTTGAAAATATGAGGTAAATGATCTTCTTCTATGCCGAAACCGGTGTCAGATACTTTTACATATATATCATCAACCAGCATGCCAATATAAACCTTGATCTTACCGCTACGCTCGGTATACTTAATTGCATTTGACAGTAGATTTGTAATAACCCTTTCAACGGCAGTTCTATCAACAAATACTACAGGGATCTGAGATACGGTCATGCAACTTAGCTCAATATCTTTCTCCTGAGCCTGCAACTGCATTCTCTCAACATTATTCCGTATCAGAGAAACTACGTTCAGCTGCTCCATGCGAATTCTAATCCCGCGGCTGTCAATGCTGGACAGAAGCAACAAATCTTCTACAAGTCGTCCCATTCTCAAAGCATCATCATGTATGCGCCAGATATCTTTACGGACACTCTCTGGGCTCTTCTCTTCAAGACCCCAGTCAAGGAGTGATTCAGAATATGTTTTGATTGTAGTTAAAGGAGTTTTCAACTCATGCGATACATTAGCAACAAACTCTTTACGCTGCCGCTCTTCTCGTTCCTGATCGGATATATCCTGAATCACAATTATTGTACCAGCTTTACGAGTCTCATCGAAGCGGCTTTCCTTTAATCTCAACCGTAGTACTCTGTCATTATGAATCAAATTGCCAGTTGCATTATCATTACCGAGAAGCATAGACGCCTGAATGCCATTATCAGTTCCAAATTTATCAAGAAAATCAAGCAGATTATCTGGCAGACCATCTGGACCGAGCATCTTCTTGGCTGCGGGATTTGAGTTAATTAATACACCATCACTACTATATCCCAATACACCAATATCAAGATCCGACAATATTATTTCCGACTTATTTCGTTCTTCTATAAACTGTCCAATGATACTTGATATTTCTTCATCCTTATTTTTTTGCGTTTTTCGCCCAAGCTTGCTGCAGATTGCACAGCCAGCTCCCACAACAAAAACAGCAGTAATTCCTGCTGTTGCTATCTGATTGTTCTGAATCCATGACCAGATATCTGTTATATTTGTTAAAGCAGATATATATTCACCTATAAATCTCATTAATTATCTGTTAACCATTTCTAATTATTAAACTGCTTATTCAGTATTATTAAACAGTTCTAAACTTCAGCAACATGCTTGTCGAAATAATATCCAACACCGCGCTTGGTCAGTATATACTTATACTGATTCTGATCAGGCTCAAGCTTCTCTCTGGTGCGTCTAACGGTCACATCAACAGTCCTGACATCACCAAAATATTCGTAACCCCAAACTTTTTCAAGAAGAGCTTCACGAGAAAATACTTGTCCTGCGTTTTGTGCCAAAAAACGAACAAGTTCAAATTCTCTCAATGTTAATTCAATATCAGTATCGCCTCGTTTTACATGATATGCTTCAAGATCTATAACAAGATCACCAAACTCAATTACTCTCGGATGATCAGACATTTCATTTTCTGATAAACTCATTCTTCTCAGTTGTGCTTTTACTCTCGCAAGCACTTCTCTGACACTGAATGGCTTCGTAATATAATCATCAGCTCCCAGCTCCAAACCAAGAACCTTATCAATTTCCTCGCTCTTTGCGGTTAACATGAGAATCGGAACATTAGTCTGTTGTCTAAGTTTACGACAAACATCAAAACCATCAAGCTTAGGCAGCATACAGTCAAGAAGCACAAGATCAGGTTTTTGAGTTAAACCCATGTCCAAAGCCTGCGCACCGTCGTAAGCGGTAAGAGTTTGATATCCTTCACGTTCAAGATTCGCCTTGAGAATATCTACAATATTATGCTCATCATCAACAATAAGAATCTTTGCAGACACAATTCGCACCTCTCTTCCTGTCTTGTGAAAACAACAACGGCTATATTATATCATGATAGGTCAGAATAGTCTTGTATGTAAAAAACAA
>JAQVJP010000089.1 GCA_028695145.1 Eubacteriales bacterium | reverse complement strand
TAAATATGGTACGAAGCAGGAATTGATTTCTGCTATTGATAGCCTGCATAAAAACGGACTAAGAGTCTATGCGGACGTAGTCCTTAACCACAAGGCCGGAGCTGATGCCACTGAGAAGATACGCGTTATTGAAGTTAATCCACAAAATCGCGAAGAACAGGTAGGTGAACCCTTCGAGATTGAAGCCTGGACTCGCTTCGACTTCCCCGGGCGTGGTGATAAGTATTCTGACTTCAAATGGTGCTGGGAGCATTTTACCGCGACCGATTATGACGCGTCCTCAGAACGTACATCTATTTTCAAAATAGTCGGTGAGAACAAGGATTGGGCAGCCGGTGTAGATGAAGAACTCGGCAATTACGATTATCTTATGTACGCCGACGTCGATTATCATCATCCGTTAGTAATCGAAGAAACCATAAAATGGGGACGCTGGCTGATTGATGAGCTTAAGCTTGACGGTATGAGACTGGACGCTGTTAAGCATATTAACGAAGATTTTGCCGAACAGTTTGTCAGAGCTATGCGCGAACATGCGGGTAGTGATTTTTACGCGGTTGGCGAATATTGGAAAAATGATACTGAGAGACTGACGGCTTATCTTGAAAAAACTGATCATCAACTGGCTCTCTTCGATGTGGCGTTGCACTTCAATTTTCATGAAGCCTCGCGCGCTGGACGCGATTATGATCTCAGCAAAATATTTGAAAACACACTGGTACAAGCTAATCCAATGAATGTCGCGACTTTTGTCGATAATCATGATTCCCAGCCTGGACAATCACTCGAATCGTGGGTCGATGACTGGTTTAAACCTCTGGCCTACGCCCTGATACTGCTGCGGCAAGACGGCTATCCTTGTCTGTTTTATGGTGATTATTATGGAACAGACGGTGAGCATCCGCTGCCCGGCAAGAGTGATCTTCTTAATCCTTTGCTTGAAGCCAGGCGAAATTATGCCTACGGCCGGCAAACAGATTATTTTGATCATCCCAACGTAATCGCCTGGCAGCGCTGGGGAGTGTCTGATATTGAGATGTCGGGTCTTGTCGCTGTGATCAGCAATGGTGAAGAAGGCAGCAAAGAAATATCTTATGACGAGAACTGGGCCGGCCTGGTCTGGCGCGATATAACAGGCAATCGGCAGGAGAAGATTACACTTGATGAACATGGACGTGCTGAATTTACAGTCAATGGTGGCAGCGTATCCGTCTGGATCGCGGATGTGGCTACTAAATGATTTTGTCTTATCCGCACGGGAATCTTCTCACTGTCTTATAACATTAAGGTTTTTTTTGATTTTGCTCTTCTCTTGATACATCAGACTGTCAGCATCACGTATCGCCTGATCCAGGCTGTATTCGGAACCGGGATCAAGCTGATGGAAACCATGGCTGACGCTGATCAAATAAGGTCTGGCATAACAAGCCTCGTTATCATCAACGGCGCGATCTGAAAGCGGCGTGTTGTTTTCAAGTCCGGCAGCAACCGCGACCATGTTAGGATCAGAGCCGCTCTGACGCTGATTATTAAGCAGTGTGAACCGGTGATTAATCCTCTGCCAGACTATTTCTGATAAGGCGATATTAGCATCATAGAAGACTATCATAAACTCATCGCCGCCCATACGGATAATGTAATCAGAGTGCCTGATCTCCGAACGAACCGCGTCAGCGACCAGCCTGATCAAATCGTCACCACAGGTGTGTCCGTAAGTATCGTTGACTTCCTTGAGTCCATTTATGTCGAGAAAACAAATTGTAATCGTGACCCACTCGGCCTTAGCGCTCTTAAGCTGCAACTGTAATCTATCAAGACCAGAGTGCCTGATCAGAGCCCCGGTCAATTGATCGTATTGATAACGTTCCAGTTGTCTGCGATTATTAGAGTTTAGCCGCCAGATAAGGAGAAAAACAAGCGATAGCAGGAAGCCGATCAGCATGATCTCACGCTGATCCTTAATAACCCAGCCAAGAATTTTCAGCGGGTTTTGCTCAAACAGATACCAACCGGGATTGTTTGGCTCTATTTCCGTGACCAACAGCCAGCGATCTCTGCCGGAGACAAGACTGTGCTCAATATGTTCGAAGCTTGGGAAATACGAATCATGGCGAAACCACATACAGATATAAACGCCCTTGTTCGTGGTAATCACGGAAGAACTGCCTTCATTGATCAGCTGCCAGATTTCAGGCTCATCAATGGCAAAAGTATCCTCCTGCCGGTCTTCGTACATGAAGCCCCAGCTGCGGTTTGGTTCAGGTTCATTATAAAGATAATATCCGTCCTGATTGAGCCAGTATGAATCACTGCTGCTTGATTGCGCGAACTGAGAAAAACTCGACAGCATCTCAGTAAGTTCATAATTTATCATGATCATACCGGCGAAATTGCCGCTTGAAGTATAGACAGGTGAAGCGAGCCGTAATGTTGGAACGATTGGATCCTCGACCATTTCGTTATCGATGTTCAGATCAATATTGGATATATAAACCTGATTTTTGCTGACAGATAGAGCTTCCCGGAAGAAATAACGCTCGTTCTTGTCCTGCAGCTGATCTTCAGGAATTGAGAAGGCACCTGTTGTATTATAATCAACGCGCAATTTCTCCATGCCGCCGGCATCGATGAACCGCAGTTTATCATAATGAATTTTACGGTCTGCAAGGCTTATCCAATGTGCTTCAGTTTCCGAACCGGCAAAAGTATAGTTCTGATCAACCACTCCTGAGAATTCCACTTCAAACATGTCTGACATGTGCAGCAGATCAGCGATAACCGTATCAATTTTAGAGTTAATCATTCTGACTAACATCGCCAGTACGGCTGTTTCTCTTGCTTTTATCTCTTTTTGCAAAGCACTTCTCGCGGCCAGATGAACTAAAACCATGGAACCGATTACTGAGAAATTAATCAGCAGAAATAGAGCTATACCGATAGCCATGTAATTACGCGATTTAATACCGGCTCTTCTGTCTGCTGTACTCATTTGCCACCGCTCCTTGTTGCATTGGGACGGATTCTTCTGCGCAAAAAATATTCAGCACATATGATAGTTATGTATCTAGTATTATAGCAGGATATTACTAAGTTGGCTGATGAAATAACTGTTTTCTTCATGTGTTCGTACAGCGATGCGGTAATATTCCAAACTAAGTCCAGAATAATTGGCGCAGCTTCGCAGCATAATTTTACGCTTGAGCATGAGTTCTCCAAGCTGTGGACAGCCGACCGCACGGAAAAAAATAAAATTCGCGGCTCCGTGCCAGACTTCAAAACCATGTTCAAGCAGCGCCTGCTCAAGTCGAGGACGTTCTGAGCTAAGCCATCTGTCAACGGCCTCTGAGTCATCGACAGGGCCACTATCTCTCAATTCTGTGCAGGCCAATTCTGTGCAGCTCAATTCTCTGCAGGCCAATTCTGTGCAGTCTTCTGAATTGTCGAAGCTCTCATTTTCAAGCACAGCGAGAGCGGCAGCTTCCGCCAACGTACCAACCGCCCAGGGCTGACCAATATTCATAATCCTTCTTGCCGAAGCCTGATCTGTGCAGAGATAGCCTATACGCAAACCGGGCATAGCGTAGAATTTGGTCATAGATCGTAAAATCAGCAATTTTCCATCTGTTAATACTTCAGATTGCCTCAGCAAATGTAGAAGGCTGTGCTTATTTTCCTGCACAGGATGCAAAAAATCGAGGAAGCATTCATCAAGTAATAGATAGAGGCCTTTCTTGAGACAGAGTCTGACAATATTATCAAGAATAGCAGGTTCAATCAGGATACCCGTAGGATTATTGGGCTGACACAAAATAACAACCTGTTTCTGTTGTTGATTGGGATTTTTCGCGCTCTCAGTTTCAAGCCAGCTGATGAAATTAGCATCAACCTTAAAATTAGCCTCAGCTGTAAGCAGGTACTCGTGTATCTCGCAATCATATTGTTTTAACGCCCGCTCATACTCCAGGAAACTTGGTACAGGCAGATATGCACATTGAGGCTTGATCGCCTGCACTGCCCGATAGAGAACGTCGGCCGCACCATTTCCACAGACAATTTGCTCAGGCCGTAAACCATGGCGACGAGCCAAAGCTTGCCGCAATTTATTCTGATTAGGGTCAGGGTAGTGCTGACAGCTGTCGATAGACCGACAAACCGCGTTTTTGATACGCTGATCAAGGCCAAAAGGCATGATATTAGCTGAGAAGTCGAGCAATTGGTCAGGATCTATGTTAAGTTTATCTGCTGCCGTATAAATATCACCGCCGTGCAGCGACTGTTCTAATTTCATGTTTGAATGCTCCAATTTCTTTTTTCGCTCCAATTTCTTTGGTGTTAACAACGATTATGCCATCCACCAGATTATCGCACAAAATAGCAGCAATCGTAGTGTAATCGCGAGCAGCAGAGCTAAAAATGAAGTCAATTTCATTAGTTTATTGGCTCTTGTAATATCTTCAGGCTCAGTGACGCGCTCCAAATCACCAATTGTTGGTTTATCTACAATTCGTCCACCATAGAAGTGCGCACCTCCTAATTGAATCCCAAGCGCGCCGGCACAGACCGATTCAGTCTGGGCGCTGTTGGGACTTAAGTGCTTAAGACGGTCGCGACGGAATATATTCCAGGCCTTATGCATGGAGAAACCAAGAAGACCTGAGGCCGGGAGCATCAGAAGGGCGGCCATTCTTGAAGGCAGAAAATTGGCCAGATCATCAATTATGGCGCCGGCTCGTCCGAAATAGAGATAGCGCTCGTTTTTATAGCCAATCATTGAATCGATAGTGTTTATTGATTTGTAGAGCATACCACCGCCTACGCCAAACAACGCCATGAACAGTAATGGAGCGACGACACCATCAGTTGTATTTTCCGCCGTTGTCTCGACAGCGGCTTTTGCCACCTCTTCAGCTGACAATTCAGCGGTATCACGTCCGACCAGCCAGCTGAGACGCTTCCTGGCTTCGCTGAGATTTTGTGCCTCGAGCGCTGTCTGAACAGCTTCGGTTTCGACCGCCAGTGATCTGGCGGCGATTATCAGCCAGCAGAGAACTGTTTCCAGCATGAAACCAACAAAAAAATGCAGACTCCAGGCCGCGAGAAGCAATAAACAGGTGACTCCGCCTATGATAAGCGGTACCAGTACAGCAAGTGCCAGACCGCGCCGAAGATATAACCTTCTGCTTGACATCCTGCCCTTGATATCAGTCGGATAGAGCAGCAGCTCGAACTTCGTAATCAGCCAGCCGATTAGACGGATAGGGTGTGGTAACCAGAGCGGGTCTCCGGCAAAAAAATCAATAACAAAACCTATGATCAAAGGCAGTACACTTATCGTGGCTATTAACCAGCTGCTGCCGTAGCTCGATAACTCCGGCCATATTCGCGTTAAATCAGACCAGGCGTCAGTTAGCAGCAACAAGCTCGATACCTCCTTCGGTAATTAGCCAGCCACAGGCGGGCTTAAGCTGCCAGTCGTAAAACTGATCAGGACTTCCGGTCAGAAGTGTCATTAAATACATGATAATACCGCCATGAGTAACAATGGCCAAAGTATCAGCTCCGCTCAATTGTTGCTGCCTGAGGCAGGCTTCCCAACCTGTGTGTATGCGCCTGATTATGTTTTCGCCGCTCTCGCCATCAGGTGGAGCAGGCCGGTTATATGGTGCGGCATCCAGCCATTGTTGATATAGCGGATCATTTTGCAAATCCAGCCAGGTCTGGCCTTCCCATTTGCCGAAGTCTGTCTCAGCATAAGACTGTTCTATGAGCAGCTGACTTCGTGGCCAGACTACTTGTGCGGTTTGCCTGCAGCGCAGCAGAGGGCTGCAGAAAATATCTGTCCGATCATGAAGCAGGCCAAGTTCATTAACTTTTTGGCTGAGACGGACTGCCTGGCTCATGCCTTCGGCCGTTAAGGCATGGTCACGTTTCCCGCTATACTGGCCGGCCAGATTTGCTGCCGTGGTGCCGTGGCGCAGAAGTAAAATTTTACTATAAGGGTTGTCACTGATAGGTTTCAGTTGATAATCGCTACAATGATTCAACCTCTGTGCGCTGCTTTTGCCGGTTGCTATTTTATATGCCGGCATATTTATTTGTGCGGCCGGTAGGTTTTGTGCAGCCGGTAGGTTTTTCAGTGTTTGTGGCAATCCTGCCCAGACCCGATCAACACGATCCGCGATAGAAGTCAGACGACAGTATGTGCGTCCGCACAGTTCACGCCAGATCCTATCTTCCGCTTCAAGTGGTACTAATCCACTGCCGATATCATCAAGGATAATTATCCGGAGGGAATCTGAATCAGAGGGCGAAGCTTCTGCCGGTGTGTTATTTGTGTTTCGCAGCTCTATAATCAGTCGATCGATTAGACGATCTACATTAGAACGATCACAGTTTTTCAGTAGATTACGAATATACAGATGCAGATTGTCGATCAGCGGGTTCTTGAGAATGGTGTTAACGGCGCTATCTGAGCAGTCGAGTTCGGCCGCATCCAGAGCTTGTGGCTTGGTTCCTGTTTGTTTCATATAGTATTGACCGGCCAGATCAAGCTTGCCTTGCTCGGCGCCGCCTATAATCAGATATAACATTTTAGTCTCCTCTTATTTGTCAGTCTCATATCAGTGACTGTGTAACGACAAAAGCTGTTTCCGCTACTACCAGTAGGAATCCGGCCAGGTCACCTGTAACTCCACCAAACAGTTTTTTACACATGAGCATCCAGGCGATGAAACAAACGAGCCCGGTTACAAGAGCCGCAAGCGCGCGCAATGGATTGAGGTACAGCCAGGCCGCAGCGGTCAGCATGGCCGTCAGGGGCAGGATCACACCGACGGCCGGTGCCAATCTATCGCGAAATGTCCTGACAAGTCCGTCACGTCTGGCTGGTGGCAGATAATAAACACCAAGCCCGGACATGACGCGGGACATCACCGGAATCAGTGATAAGAACAGCAAATCAGCAGGCTTCGTGGTCAGTCGTGGCAGCAGATCAAACCAGGCGCCAAGCTGCAGTAACAATACCGCAGCTGTAGCCACAATCGCAGCCGGACCTGAAGTAGGGTCTTTCATAATACGCAGACGTGTCTCGCGGTCGCGATGTGAACCGAGCGCGTCAGCCGTATCGGCAAATCCGTCGTAATGCAGACCGCCGGTCAGCAGGATTGGCCACAAAGTCAGTAGAACAGCCGTAAGTAATTGCCCCGGCCGGTCGAAACGCAGGTTAATGAGAAGCAAACCGGCCATGCCGCCGCCGATGATCAAGCCAACAGCCGGAAACCAGGCCATCGTCCAGCGCATTGCCCGATCAGACCAGTCGCGTCGCGGCATAGGGATTATCGTATACATAGCGCAGGTAATAATAAAACTGTCCAGTAAATTCATACTTAAGCCTCCGCCGCCGCCGAAGTTATTTCAGCCGCCGGTACGTCCAAATTTTTCTGAATGTCGGAGTTGCCTTTGTGCACGATCGGCAGTCCATAATATACTTCGAGCGATAGATCAGCTTCCTCCGCCAGCTTCTGGTTGAGCCAGCCCAGCAGCCGCAAATAACTTCTTGAATGATCATCAAACACCATAGCATCAGCAAAGACCTCATTACTGACTATCACCAAATGCCGTGAACGCTCCGCCAGTTGCATTAGATCATACCAGATAATCTCAGCCGCCTGCTCGGGCGATAAATAATCCAGGCCTTGCTCAGAGCGCAAAAACATCTCATTGGCCAGCAAGTTTGACAGGCACTCAAGAAGTATAACTCCGTCTGATTGTACTGAGTTTTTTGATTCTGATTCGGCAATCTCCTGGGCCGAAGCTCTCGAATATGCTAATTCGCCACCGGCAAAAGGCCGCTCGACGGTTATAAAGCCATGTCCGGCTCGTTGATCTCTGTGCCGGGCGATCTTGCGTGCGCTCTCATCGTCATGCCCTCGCATCATGGTGGCAACATAATACAAAGCTGAATTGTCAGCCAGTCTTACAGCCAGTTTCTCAGCCAACTGCGATTTGCCGCTGCCGCTGCCGCCACTGATCAGTGCCAGCATTATTTCGCTTCCTCCGGCGCGTCCTTGCCGACTTCGCCGCCGACTTCATCGAGCGCGTCCTCGTTCGGCGCGGATGTTCCATCGGTTGAACTCTGTGGCACATAGGCTCCTATTCCGGCTTCTTCCCAGGTCGCGATGTTATTATACGCGGCGAGAGCATGACCGAACAGGTCAAAAGCTACACAGCAGCCGGTGCCTTCACCGACTCGCATGCCACAAGAAAACCAAGCTGGCAGTCCTATTTCCTTCAAGGCCAGTCTGGCTCCGGGCTCGGCCGAAAGATGTGATGGAAAAATATAATCGCGCACGGCCGGAGCGATCCTGATGGCTGTAAGCGCGGCCACAGCAGTAATGAATCCGTCAATTATAGCGGCTCGTCTGGAAGCGGCGGCACCTATATAGAAGCCGACAAGAGCGGCAATATCAAGTCCGCCCAGCTTACTGAGAACATCTACAGGATCTTGTGGATCAGGTTGATTAACTTCAATTGCTCGACTGATAATTTTTTGCTTGTGCAGAAGACTATCATCGCTAAGACCCGCTCCGCGTCCGGTGACAACCTGTGGATCTACGCCACAGAACACAGCCAGCATCGCGCTGCTGGTTGTAGTATTACCAATGCCCATCTCGCCGGCGCCCAGGAGATCATAATCCTGACCTGACAACCAATCGGCCATGTCCGCGCCGACACGCATGGCCGCCCAGACCTCGTCTCTGGTCATGGCCGGTTCTTGAGAAATATCAGCTGTACCATTTCTAATACGACGGTATATCACGCCAGGTAATCTATCATGCTGATTGATGCCCACATCTACAGGGAAAATATCAGCACCGGCTTGTTTGGCCATGGCATTCAGTGTGGTTATTCCTCTGGTGAAATTATAAGTAACAGAAGCCGTCACTTCCTGTCCGACCTGCGTTACACCTTGCCTTACCACACCATTATCAGCGGCAAATACAGCCACCGCACGTCTGTCAGCAGAAGGTCTTGCCTGCGCCTGAATTCCAGCGAGCTTAATAACCATATTCTCCAGTTCACCCAGAGCGTAAAGAGGTTTACACAAATCAAGCCACCTGGCACGAGCTGCTTCGACAGCCTCTCGGTCAGGCGGCTGAATCTGAGCGATTAGCCCCAGTATGTGTTCTTTATTCTCATTATCATAAATATCAGACCTTGCCACGTTATCATCTGCTATCTGCATAAGTTCCCCCTCAATCGCTTCTGACATTTAATTATATCTTAACAGTGATTGGTAAAAATGGGGAAAAGCAGCGAATGATGGTAAAAATTTGCTTATTTCCTGATCCGGGACACCTGATCCGAGGTATATGTTTAGTTCCTACAGATAGGAATTCGCAGGCAATCAGCCAGAGACAACCTGATTTCTTCCTTCTTGCTTAGCCATATACAACAAATCATCAACTCGCTGAAGGATAGACTCCATGGTATCTCCCTCGCGCAGTTCGGTAACGCCGAAGCTGCAGGTAACCTGGCTGACCGGACCACAATCACAGGCCGCGATTTTCTCGCGAATTCTGTTAGCAAGATCTGTCGCCGGCTTCAGTGGCGTATCCGGTAGAAGCAGCATGAACTCCTCGCCGCCCCAGCGTGCCAGAACATCAACTGTTCGGATTGATTGGCGAACGAGTCGTGATGTTCTTATGAGGACAAGATCACCGGCCGGATGGCCGAACTCGTCATTAATTGTCTTAAAATAATCATAATCATAGAGGATCAGCGACATTGGTATACCGTATCTACGGCTGCGTTCGATCTCGTTATGCAGCTCGTCATTGAACTTCATACGATTATAGCAGCGCGTCAGCGCATCAGTCACTGACAGAGATTCCAGCTGTTCCATCAACACCGTCTGCCTGCGTTTAAGTCTCTCTGTTCTGGAAAAAGCTACCGTCGACAGCACAATCGTCATCAGCAGATAGACTATGATGGCCGCACGTTCCAAAGGTTCAACCGGCTCATGAAATAGTTGAGTTACAAATGCGAAACCGGCAAGCATGAAGAGATTTACAGTCAAAATAGCCAGAAAACTGTTATAGATCATATAAAAAGCTATGATCAGCATGATCGCGCTAAAAGTCTGCAGCAGTATTTTTGGGTTTTCATAGACAGAAATAGCATAAAG
>JAQVJP010000088.1 GCA_028695145.1 Eubacteriales bacterium | reverse complement strand
GGATATGCTGAGAATGAAAATGATCGCAAATGGGCAAAGCCGGGTTTTATCAATAAACAGCCGTCAGATGAAATTATCGCGAAATACACAACAATAAAACAGGCAGAGCAAGCTTTTGCCAGGCTTGTTAATTACTGGAATGAAATGCTTGCGCGCTTCCAGGTTGATACCAAAAACGATAAAGTTAACCGCATGGTTAATGTCTGGAATCAGTATCAGTGCATGGTTACCTTCAATATGTCCAGATCTGCTTCGTATTACGAATCAGGTATCGGCCGCGGCATGGGCTTCCGCGATTCTTGTCAGGACCTGCTCGGCTTCGTTCATCTGATACCTGAGAGAGCACGTGTGCGTATTATTGAAATCGCTTCTACACAATTTGCTGATGGCAGTGCTTATCATCAGTATCAACCGCTGACTAAGAAGGGCAACAGTGATATCGGCAGTGGTTTCAATGATGATCCGCTGTGGCTGATAGCAGCTGTAGCTGCTTATATCAAAGAAACCGGCGATAGTGATATTTTATCGGAAACTGTTCCTTTTGATAATGATGATTCGCTGGCGGAACCTCTGCTCGAGCATCTCAAGCGTTCTTTTGATTACACCGCGTCGCATAAAGGTCCACATGGACTACCGCTAATTGGCAGAGCCGACTGGAACGATTGTCTTAACCTGAATTGTTTCTCAGAACATCCGGGAGAATCATTTCAAACTTTTGGAACCAGTGATGGTCCAATAGCCGAGTCAATATTTATTGCCGGTATGTTCATCAAGTATGGTCGGGAGTATGCCAGAATATGTGAATTGGTTGGCAACAAACAGGAAGCGGATCGAGCGATTACTGAAGTTGACCAAATGTATCAGGCAATACTCGAGCACGGCTGGGATGGTGAATGGTTCCTGCGTGCTTATGACGCGTCATCACATAAGGTTGGCTCACAGGATTGTTTGGAAGGAAAAATATATATCGAGCCACAAGGTTTTTTGCCGCTTGCAGGTGTCGGCATTGATGAAGGTCTGGCCATACGAGCGCTTGATTCAGTTAAGAAGCATCTCGACTCACAATATGGTATAGTACTGCTCCAGCCGCCCTATTCTGAGTATCATCTGGAACTTGGCGAGATATCTTCTTACCCGCCCGGTTACAAAGAAAACGCCGGTATTTTTTGCCATAATAACCCTTGGGTATCAATCGCTGAAACTTGTATCGGCCGTGGTAATAGAGCTTTTGAGATTTACAGCAAGATATGTCCGGCTTATCTTGAAGACATCAGCGATATTCACCGTACAGAGCCTTATGTCTATTCACAGATGATCGCCGGCAAAGACGCGCCAAATTATGGCGAAGCGAAAAACAGCTGGCTAACGGGAACAGCTGCCTGGACTTTTGTCAATATTTCTCAGTACATTCTTGGCATTCAAGCTGATTGGCAAGGCTTACGCGTTAATCCTTGTCTGCCGGATAATTTTGGTGACTTCACTGTTACGAGAAGATTCCGGGATGTTGTCTATAATATTGAGATCAAAAATCCTGATAGCATTGAGTATGGCGTAGCGAAAATCTATGTAGACGGAGAAGAAGTGGCGGATAATCTTATACATTATGACGCGTCCGCTCCACAAGTAAAAGTAGAAGTCCTGATGGGCCGCCGCTAAAACTTGCTTGCTCATCACATATTAGAAACCTGGAGAATATTATGAATAAGCTATTGTTAACAGAAAACTGGCAGCTGCGAAGACTTGCCAATAATCAAAGTTATGAAACTTCACTACCATCATCAGTTCTTACAGTCCTCAAGGATAACGGAGTTATTCCCGATCCTTATTGGCAGGCCAACGAGGATATTGTCCGTCCGCTTATGGAAGAAGACTACGAGTATACATGTACTTTTGCCGTTGGCAGTGAAATGCTTGGCAGCGAGCTGATTTTACTGCGTTTCGAAGGTCTCGACACAATAGCTGATATTTCCCTCAATGGTGTAATCCTCGGTCGAGCTGATAATATGCATAGAACATGGGAATACTCCGTGCGCGATCAGCTGATAGCAGGCACGAATCAGCTTACAATTATTCTAAGATCACCATTGCGCTATGCCGAGGAAGCCTTCCGTCAATGTCCAACAAGAGGAACCGAGGACGCTTGGCAGGGCTTCAGCCACGTTCGAAAAGCTCATTATATGTATGGCTGGGACTGGGGAGCACATCTACCTGACGCCGGTATTTTCCGTGATGTGAGCCTGCTTGGTATTAATGGAGCAAGAATTGATTCTATCTACATTCGCCAGCAGCACGAACAAGGCAGAGTTTTTTTACGCTTCGATCCTCTATTTAATCTCGCAAAATCTTGGAATCAGGAAGCTCGACAAGAAGATCTTGGCAGTGATTACACACTCAAATATACCATTACAGAACCTGATGGCGGCACGTATATTGTTACAGATCCCACATCAGCTACCGAGATACAAAACCCGCAGCTGTGGTGGCCAAACGGACTCGGTAAGCAACCGCTCTATACCATCGGCTGCGAACTGTTTAATAATGGTAAGAGCATAGATAGCAAGGTCTACCAGATAGGGTTGCGAACTCTGACTATCCGGCGGCAAAAAGATGAATGGGGTGAGAGTTTCGCGCATGAAGTTAATGGCCACACAGTTTTTGCCATGGGCGCGGATTATATCCCTGAAGAACACCTGCTGCCCGGCAAGAGTTCAGCAAAAACAAGACAACTGCTTGAAGACTGTGTTTTGGCGAATTACAACAGCGTTCGCGTCTGGGGCGGCGGCTACTATCCAGATGATGAGTTTTTTGAGCTCTGTGACAGCCTCGGTCTAATCGTCTGGGAAGACTTCATGTTCGCTTGTTCCGTTTACGAGCTGACACCAGAATTCGAGGCAAATATTACTGCTGAGTTTATCGATAATATCAAGCGGATTCGTCACCATGCTTCACTTGGATTATGGTGCGGTAATAATGAAATGGAGAGCTTCGTAAAAGAAGGTGAATGGGTTTCCAAGCCATCAGAACTGCGTGATTATCTCTTCATGTATGAGCGCATTCTGCCACAGGTATTAGCGAAGTATGACCCTGATACCTTCTATTGGCCGGCCAGTCCATCGTCGGGTGGCTCTTTTGATGATCCACAGAGCCCTGACCGCGGCGATGTTCACTACTGGGATGTCTGGCATGGAAACAAGCCTTTTTCTGAATATCGCAAGTTCAAATTCCGCTATCTTTCGGAATTCGGCTTCCAGGCTCTGCCTGCCTTGAAGACAATAATTGAAGGCATCAGCAACGATCCGGATGACCATAATCTCTTCTCATATGTTATGGAGAAGCATCAACGCCACGGCGCGGCTAACGGCAAAATAATGAACTACTTGCAACAGACATACAAATATCCTTACAATTTTTCAGATATGGTATATGCTTCTCAGCTGCTGCAGGCCGATGCTATACGCTACGGGGTGGAGCATTTCCGGCGTAATCGTGGCCGCTGCATGGGTGCTGTCTATTGGCAGCTCAATGATTGCTGGCCGGTTATTTCCTGGTCATCAATTGACTACTACGGCCGTTGGAAAGCCCTGCACTATTTTGCCAAACGTTTCTTCGCTCCTGTTATGATTTCCTGCGAGGAACAAAACTGGATGACAGCACAAGCTGATTTCAACCGCCAGAATTTCACGTTCGAGAAATCAATCAGGCTTAATATCGCTAATGAAACACTGGAAGATCAGACGGTACAAATCAGCTGGGCACTACGTAATGCTGACGCGTCTATCGTGCGTCAAACTTCGGAAACAATTACAGTACCGGCATTGTCGGCACAGTGGTTTGACAAAATAGAACTTCCCGAAGCTGATATGCTTGAACAATATGTCAGCTACGAAGCCGTAATCAATAGTGAGACAGTAAGCTCAGGCACGATTTTGTTTTCGTATCCCAAGTATTTCCGTTTCCGTGATCCAAAACTGGTCTATCGGATTGAAGGCGATGAAATAGTTATTCAGGCAGATAGTTACGCGCGCTGTGTCGAAATCCTGAACGAAAACGAGGATTTGCTGCTTAGCGATAACTATTTCGATATGAACGCTGGTAACAGGAGACTGAAAATATTGCGAGGAAACCCTGATAATATAAGCCTGCGAAGTGTATACGACATTGGAAAAAACTAAATAGAAAATAGAGGCTGCCGCAATTTTTAACTTTTGCGACAGCCTCTTGTTAAATCAAGCATAGCTTAATCTACTTAACCTTATTGTTCGTTGTTCTCTTCAGGAATAGAACCAAGTTCTTCACGCACGGCTCTTAACTGACTCTCGAGAAAATCTGCCTGATTTTTCAGGACTTGTTTCTGCTGCGCGGCCGTCGGCTCCCACGGAGCGTAGCCGCCAAACCGAAACCCGCCACCGGCGCAACCACAACCTCTCCTACCAATTCCACGACCTCTGCCTTTGCCTGCACCTCTACCAAGTCCCAGACCTAAGCCACGGCCTGTGCCGCCTGTCTGTGCCGGATATCCAGCGCATGCTCCCATTCCTCTACCTGTCATCGAACCCTGTCCTTGTGGTCCTGTACCATTAAATCCTGGCATATATATCGCCTCCTAAATTATTAAATGTTTTTGTAATGAGCTTATGCCCATATTTATAGTAGTACTATTATGGGCATATGTCAATAACTTGCGGACTGTTTCTTTTACCGGTGTCCTTAGCACCTTGTTTTTTGTAACATTTGAAATACCGGCAAAAGTTCACGATCTGCATACAAAAACTGTTTTGCTTGCTATAATCGTTAGAAATGACGCAGCTATTTACATAATGCAGTTAACAACACGAGGAGATTATATGCTGAGAGTACAAACACTTAACAAAATCGCGCCCTCCGGACTGAAGCTCTTTGCCGCTGGAAAATACACTGTCGGCAATGATATCAGTCAGCCTGACGCTGTTCTGGTTAGATCAGCAGATATGCATAATCGGAATATTCCTTCATCTGTACAAGCTATAGCCAGAGCCGGCGCCGGAGTCAATAACATCCCCATTGATCTATGTTCAGAGCGGGGTATAGTTGTATTTAACACACCCGGAGCCAATGCCAACGCGGTAAAAGAATTGGCAATCGCCGCTCTGCTGCTTGCGTCGCGTGATCTGGCCGGCGGTATCAGCTGGGTCAGGACACTCGAACCGGATGAGAATGTGGCACGAGCAGTTGAAGCCGGCAAGAAGGCTTATTCCGGACCGGAAATCTGGGGTAAGAAACTCGGGGTATTTGGTTTGGGGGCTATCGGTACGATGGTCGCGAACGCCGCCGCGGGTCTGGGCATGGAAGTTTATGGTTATGATCCTTATATCACGGTCGATGCCGCCTGGATGCTCTCACGCAGCGTGCACAGAGCTGTCAGCCCCGAAGAGATATATGCTAATTGTGATTATATAGCGCTGCATGTTCCCTCCACGCCGGAAACAAGGAATACCATCTGCGCCGAAACTATCGCGCAAATGAAGGACGGCGTCAGAATCATCAATCTGGCACGCGAAGATCTTGTCTGCAACAGAGAAATCGCACAAGCTCTTGATAGCGGCAAGGTCGCTGTATATCTGACAGATTTCCCTTCAGCCGAGATTCTTAAAATGAAAAATGTCATTGCCATTCCGCATCTCGGTGCCTCAACACCGGAGAGCGAAGACAATTGCGCGGCAATGGCTGCTTCAGAACTGATTGATTATCTCGAGAACGGCAATATCCGCAACAGCGTCAATTTCCCTGATCTGACAAATCCGCGCGGCGGTGACCAGAGCATCTGTATTATGCATAAGAACATCCCGAATATACTGGCACAAATGTCCGCGTCATTATCTGAGGCAGGACTTAACATAGAAAACTTATCAAATCGCAGCAAGAAGAGTATGGCTTATTCCGTGTTTGAGATTTCAGGACTCTGTCCGGAAACTGTCATTGACAAACTACATACTATTGAAGGCACGGTAAAAGTTCGCGTCATCAATAACAGATGACACAATTAATCAGCCGGTACCCACAGGATAACAAGCGATCTGATCATGATATCCTTTTTCAGTGGATTAAGCTGACGCTCCGTTATGTTACCGGCTGCCTCATCAAGCGCAGCAGCAAGATTGTCCGTCTCCTGTCTGAACTCTTGTTCAAGCTCTTGAAGCTGCTGGCTGTATGCTTCAACCGTTTCTTTGGATCTATTGATGTCACCTTGTTCCTTAAGCGCGCGGCTGGCGCCACGAGCTGCTGTTGTAGCTTTGCCAAGGGTGGTCGCACTGACAGCCTTCTTCCCGAGAAAAGCACTTAGCAATGTTGAACCAAGTGAGATCACTGTCTGCAGTCCTTGTGTTTTCGCCTGCTCTTTTTCACGTTCTACTGCCTGTTCAGCTTTTCTGATTTTTTCTTCCAATGACTGGATGCGTTTCGTATATTTTTTACGTAAATCTTCCAGTTTATCGTCTCTGGTCTCCCGTACAGCTTGTTGTATTCTTATCTGGAAGTCTCGTTCACTCTCATCTGGTTCCGACATAAGTTTAAGCACAGTATTCTCATAAAGCTGCAAAGTCTTATTACGATAAATCCAATCAGTTAATTCGCGCTTCCAGGCGGTATAGCTCTTGCTAAGCCTTGCCGCCTCTGGCAAAGGCAGCGCACTGGAACCCGCGGGCAGCTGCTGATCAAGCTGATCAAGGGAATAATCAAGCTCAGAGGCCTCATCCCAGTTGACAACAAAAACGCCATCTTCCATAGGTACGGACAGCTCATAATCCTGTGTGACATTCAGTCCGCTCGTTTTATCTCGATAACCGGCTTGTGCTATTCCGAGGAGCATCGGCCGATAAGAATCGGCGGCAGCATCAGGCAGCACGTATTGACCGATACCGGTTGGAAGTACCGGCAGGACATTACCGTTGGACTTGTTGATTTCACTACTTGTATTGGCAACGGTTTTTTTGGCAATCGCTGCGCTTGCATCCGGAGCCTCAATCGGTGTTTTTGATATTGGCGCGGCTTGACTAATTGGCACATTTTGACTAACTGACGTAACAGATTCGGAGGCAGTCCCGTCAGACCCCGTCTGTCCTATATTCATTTTTGTCAACAGCTGTAAATGGTTTCTGGTCAGTGGCCCGCGCAGATACGACAGACACCAGCGCGTGCGAAACAAAGTTGGTTCGCGATCATGTACATTGTTCATCAGAAATACCCGCTTACCAAGTCCGGAGAGCAGTTTGTCCATAGCCGCACGGTCGAAGCCTGATCCCTGACTGGCTGCCGCGCCTTCAAGTCCTTCGAGTACACGTGCTTTATCACGTTCTGTCTGCAGACGCCCCAGAAACCAGGTTCCGGTATTGGATAACCCTTTGTAATCGAGATCAGCCGGATTCTGAGTCGTAAGAACAACCCCGAGACCATATGCCCTCGCCTGCTTAAGCAGTGTCAACAGCGGCGCTTTTGACGGCGGATTGGCAACCGGTGGGAAGAAACCGAAAATCTCATCCATGTAGAGTATGGCACGCAGGCTGCCGGTACCGCTCTGGCGTCTGGTCCATGAAAGGATTTGATTGAGCAATAAAGTTACAAAAAACATGCGTTCGCTCTCACTAAGATGTGAGATCGAAAAAATCGATATTTTCGGTTTTCCTGTACCGTCATGAAGCAATTTATCAATATTTAGCGATTCGCCGGTCAGCCAGCTGGCAAATTTTGGCGAAGCGAGCAAATTGTTAAGCTTCATGGCCAGCTCCTGGCGTTCTTTCTGAGGATAGAATGTTTCCAGATCAATTACACCGATACGTTTTATAGCCGGTTTTTGAATCTGGCCGATCAACGAAGAAATGTCAACACTATGATTATTCTGCCAGGCTTGTATAAGAATATTAGAAATCAAAATATGGTCACGGCTCTGAACCGGATCAGCATCCAGTCCCAGCAATGACAATAAACCTGAAACAGTACTGCTGATCTGTTCGAGCATCATCTCCTGGTCATCATCAAGGGCAGGGTTGTCGGGAATGAGCTGCTGCAAAACTGATACCGGAGTAGCAGCCGTGCTTCCGGGAGTATAGAGAGCAAATGCTGTTTTATCTCTCAGCATGGCAATTCTGCTGCCGTCCTGATCCCAATCTGCCAGACCACTACGCCAGAGCTCCGCTTGACCTGCAGCGAATTCCTGCGGAGTTTTACCGGCAGCAGCCGCTTCAGTTTCATTAATCCATGGCAGAAAATCCTCTGATTTGAGCTCGGGAAAAGTCAGGAACAGATTAGCCATGTCCCCCTTGGGATCAATAATAATAGCCGGAACACCATCAATAGCTGCTTCTTCGAGCAGTGATATACACAATCCGGTTTTACCACTGCCTGTCATACCAACACAAACAGCATGTGTCAGCAGATCCTTCGAATCGTAGAGCAGATATTTGTTGGTATCCGCTCCGGCAGCTGGATCATATTCCCTGCCCAGATAAAATGCTCCAAGCTTCTCAAAATTCTCCATGATTCCTCCTCCGGCTTTTTTCCCGGCTTACTGTCAGGCAGCTGTAACTGTCATGACATCAGCTGTTTAATGTTTACCTACATGTAATTATTTTATCAGAAATACTCTGTTTTAATATACCGGTTTACTGCCATATGCTATGATTGTTGCTGAATCGTCTTATAATAAGCAGATTTACAGCAGGAGGGGACTACGCATGCGGCTACATATTGAAGAATTGACAAAAAACTACAAGGACAAATCTGTTCTTAAGGGGATCAATTACACCTTTGAAAAAGGAAGGATTTATGGTCTTCTGGGTCGAAACGGTGCCGGCAAAACCACGCTTTTCAATTGTCTTGCCAGATACCTCGAATATGACAGCGGCAACATCGGTCTGGATTATGATGACACAGCAGCTGAACCTGCGGAATTTTTTTCTTCCAGGAGAAGCGCCGATAATTATGATGAGAGCGATATTGGCTTCGTCTTCACGCAGCCACATCTGCCGGAATTCCTGACAGGCCGCGAGTTTATTAAGTTTTTCATCGAGATTAACAACGATAAAGTCGATCAGAAACTTGAGATAGATGAATATTTCCGTCTTGTCGCCTTCGACCCGGCCGACGGCGATCGTCTGATTAAAACATATTCTCACGGAATGATGAATAAGCTTCAGATGCTGATATCCTTGTTTATTATGAAACCACCAGTCATTCTGCTCGATGAACCGTTGACATCTTTTGACGTCGTTGCGGCTCTCGAAGTTAGAAACATGATTAAATCAATAAAACATGATCATATTATTATTTTCTCGACACATATATTGCAGCTGGCACAGGATTTATGTGATGAGATTGTAGTTCTGCATGATGGCGTACTGAGACATGTACCACAAGAGAAAATTCATTCACCACAGTTTGAGTCTGATATCATCGCATTGCTGCAAGAACAAGAGTCGGGTAGCAAATTGGAAAAAGAAGCCGCAGCTACAGTTCTCGACGGTCTTAATTATGAACGTGCCGGGGAGGATCAGTAACAGATTATGAGCAGACGCAACATGAATAGTCTCCTTAAATCAAGGCTGAACATGATGCTTACCGCCAGGCGGGTTTCCATAACAACCACAATTAACAGATTGATCAATTTCTGCCAGAAACTCCCTTTTGTCGGTAAGAATATACCAGACTCGCTCTACGGTGAGCGCGAAGGGAAAACAGTTGTAATTCTGATTGCCAATTTGTTTCGTCTTGTTAAACGCCTGATGATCAAATCTATGTATATCGGTTTGCTGGTAGTCGGCGGTAGTTATATCGCACAGGATATCGGCGGAGTAGAAAACCCTGCGTTTAACATCGACGCGGCCATGACAATTTTCTTCTTCCTCAGCTTCTTGTCAGCACCACTGGCCTTCGGCAAAGCCTTAAACCTCGATGTAGGTACGGATCTGATGATGATTGATAAACTGCGCGCAGACGCAGGCGCTTATGTTCCGGCCAGAATATTTGAACGTAAAATCATCGATTTCGGAGCATCACTGCCTTTTGCCGTTATTTTATCGCTGCATGAAAAATATACACTAATTGAATCTCTGGCAATTATCCCGCTGATGATAGCAATCAAGCTTATTTTTGAGTCAATCATTCTGATTAATTTCTCAATTTTCCGCAAGGCATCCAGAGACGCTTATAAGATACTGTCTTATGTTTATATTTTTCTGGGAGTTCTTACAGCT
>JAQVJP010000087.1 GCA_028695145.1 Eubacteriales bacterium | reverse complement strand
ACTAGCATGTGAGCCTCGGCTATTGATTGCAGATGAACCAACCACAGCTCTTGATGTTACAATTCAGGCACAGATTTTAGAAATAATGAAACAGCTTAAAGAAGAGAAGGATATGAGTATTGTAATGATAACTCATGATCTTGGAATTATTTCTGAGGTATGTGATAAGGTTATCATTATGTATGGTGGCAAGATTGTTGAATCCGCTCCTGTTGATGAGTTGTACAGCCGTCCAAGTCACCAATACACAATAGGGTTGTTGGCTTCGTTACCTCGACTTGACGATGACCAGAAGAATCCTCTCAAGCCAATTGAAGGCTCTCCTGTTGACTTAATGAACCCGCCTAAGGGATGTGCTTTTGCCCCAAGATGTGAAAAATGCATGAAAATTTGCCTTGATGAACAGCCTCCATACTATGAAATTGGTGAAAATCATTATTCTGCCTGTTGGCTGCATTTTGTTGATGAATATCGATCACAGCACCATCAAGCTACTGAAAACAGTAACATTGAAGGAGGCTTAGTATGAATAGAAACAAAGAGCCGGAAATGAATGCGAATCCTAATAATGGTGAGCCATTGATTGAAATCAGAGATTTGAAAAAGTACTTTGATGTTGCAGATAGAGGTCATAAACATAAGAAGCTTAAAGCTGTTGATGGTGTAAGCTTCAGCATTAAACCTGGTGAAACTCTTGGACTTGTTGGTGAATCTGGTTGTGGTAAGACAACTGTCGGCCGTACAATGCTCAGATTATATGAACCTACTCAAGGTGAAATCTTATATCGCGGACAAGATATAACCAAAGTAAAAATGTTGCCATACAGACGAAAACTTCAGTATATTTTTCAGGATCCATATGCATCCCTTAATCCTCGATTGACAGTCAGCGATATTGTTGGTGAACCAATTGATATTCATAAACTTGCCGCGAACAAAAAGGATCGTGCTGATAAGATTGCAAATCTGCTTGAACTAGTTGGTTTGTCAAGCGAACATGCAAACCGTTATCCGCATGAGTTTTCAGGCGGACAACGTCAGCGTATTGGAATAGCAAGAGCTTTGGCTGTTGAGCCGGAGTTTATAGTATGCGATGAACCAGTATCAGCACTTGATGTTTCCATACAAGCGCAGATTTTGAACATGCTTGAAAATTTACAGCATGAGATGGGGTTTACATACTTGTTTATTGCTCATGATCTTGCTGTAGTTAAACATATTTCTGATCGTATAGGTGTTATGTATCTTGGAAGATTGGTTGAACTGTTCACCGCAGATGGCCTACATAAGAATCCGCAGCATCCATATACCAGAGCGCTTCTTTCTGCAATACCTGTTCCTGACCCGGAGAAAAACAGAGCTCGTAAACGCATTATTCTTGAAGGAGATGTACCTAATCCCTTAAACCCACCACCTGGATGCCCGTTTTCATCGCGTTGTGCCTATTGCAAAGAAATATGTACCACCGAAGTACCCACACTTGAGGAAACAGAGCCTGGGCATTATGTCAGTTGCCATTTCGCTGGCAAAATATAAAATGTTTATTTGGTTAAGAAGCGAAATGCTTTTTAATATATCATCTGAAGATGAAAAGGAGGACATTAAAATGAAAAGAAAGCTTGCACTATTTCTGTCATTAGTCATGCTTATCAGCGTTTCTTTGAGTCTTGCATCATGTAAGGCCAAGAAACAGGCAGGTGCAGAAGTGCTCCAGGACGTGCGCGTGAGAAAAGCCCTCTCATTGGCAATTGATCGTGCGTATCTAAATGAAACCGTATGGAATAATTCTCGTATTGAGGCTTATTCACTCGTCCCTGAAGGAATCATGGATACAGAGCCAGGTACTGATTTCCGCAAGGTTGGCGGTGACCTCATGACTACAGACTATGATGCCGCTGTCACAGAAGCAAAATCCCTGCTCAAGGAAGCTGGTTTCCCGGATGGCAAGGGTTTCCCAACTCTTGAGTTTGTTTACAACACCAATACTCAGCAATCAACAAGTTGCTGAGGCTGTACAATCCATGTGGAAAGAACAGCTTGGTATAACAGTAAACTTATCTTCGATGGAATGGAATGTATTCCTCGACTACCGTAAGGGCCCTGACTCACAGATTGCTCGTCAGGGATGGCTAGCGGATTATGCTGATGCCAGCTCGTTCTTCGATCTTTTCGTTTCTGATTCAGGAACTAATGATGGCCACTATAATAATCCTGAGTATGATGAACGTGTAAAAGATGCAAAATTTTTAACTGATCAGGCTGAGCGTGCTCGTTTGTATCATGAAGCTGAAGAAATTTTGATGAATGATATGGGTATGATTCCTCTAGTGTTCTATGCTGATGACGTTCTTATTCAGCAAGGATATGAGGGCTACGGTGTTACCGCAACGGGTAACAAATATTTCTGGGAAGTCAATCAGCCTGAAACTACAGTTTGTGTAGGTTCACAGCCTGCTACTCTTGATCCAAATCTAAATGAAACTGTTGATGGTATGATTTATGTAACTCATATGTTTGAAGGTTTGTACAGACCAAACAATGATGGCACATTTGAACTTGGTCAGGCAGCTGAAGTGAAAAATGATGGAACAAAATATACAGTTACACTGCGTGATGACATATTCTGGTCTGATGGTGAGCCTGTTACAGCTTATGATTTTGAGTTCTCATGGAGACGACTTGTCGACCCGGCAACAGCTTCTTCATATGGCTACATTGGTGCTGACTTCTTCAAAAATGGTGCAGACGTTCTTGATGGAACAATCTCTCCTGAAGAGCTAAGCGTTAAGGCTATTGATGATAAAACACTTGAGTTTGAGATCGCTGCTGAGTTTACATATGTTGATGAGTTGCTGGCTTTCCCCAGCTTGATGCCATTGAGACAGGATATAGTTGAAGCCAATCCAGAGGCATGGTCAACAGTACCTGAAACTCTTATCACCAATGGTCGATATGTCATGGAAACTATTGCTAATGAAGATAAGCTAGTTATGGTTAAAAATGATAAATACTGGGATCCTGATTCAACAAAAGTAGAGACAATTACTTATAAGCTGATGAGTGATGATAATGCTATACTTGCAGCTTTTAAGAATAATGAGTTAGATTTGATTGATACATTCCCAAGTGATGAAACGGTATCTCTGGAGGCAACTCCTGAGTTCCACCGCTTTGGTAATCTTGGATTGTACTATCTGCAGGTTAATCACGAAGCCGGTTCTACAGCAGATGCTGAAGAATAATTATAGGTAAAGTATTAGTAAATTTATTCGATATATAATAACAGAGACCGTCTCATAGCAATGTTATGAGACGGTTTTTTATAAGACATTTGATTTTTACAGTCGAAAGGCAGGATCCTATAGATGACAAATATGGAAAAGCAACTTAAATACCTGCAGGGAAGTCTATTTACAGAACACAATCTTGATCTAAGTTCTATTGGTGGAAGATGGCTTGACGCAAGTTTGCAGGAGCTGGTAAACGGTAAAATCAGTAGTGGTTCGGCTTTATATACAAGTTTGGCATCAATTGAATGGTCTCCTGTTTCTGCAGATAGCCAAGGTAATAATAAGCAAACAGGTTTTCCCGTTTGTGTAGTTGCGAAGTCCATTAATTTTGAAGATAATTCATCACGCAAGAAGAGATTATCTCTCGACGATCGAATTATTTATCGAGACACACCTAATATTCAATCTTTATTTTTCATTCCTGCATTGCTTAGCGGTGATGGTAGTTTATTGCCTGGGAAGTGGCAATGGCCTTGGTTTGACAGCCACTGGATAGGATCGGACGATCGTGCTTTGATTGATGCAGATAAATATCAGGAATACAAAAACAAACGTGATGGTCTTCTGAAAAACATTCCCGACTGGAAGACATGGCTTTCCCTTTCAGCTGATTTATATCAAAATGTTACAGGACAATCATTTAGTGACCATAGATTTTCAGGTTTCGATCTTGAATCGAATATTTTTATAATACCTGATTATAGAGTAATGCAGAATATGGCTGTTTATAAGTCGTATGAGACTTCATTACCAAGCATGAGTGATGACATCATTATAGATAGACTGATTAGTCCTATTGATACTGAGAAGACCAATAGACGTTGGCCTAATAACATACAGCTGTCTTTTTCACATTCAGGACATGCGGACTACAAACACGCTCTTCCTGTTTCTCATAGGCGTGTCCTTGAACAGATATTATCTTCAGAAGACCAATCCTATACAGCCATTAACGCACCTCTTGGTACCAATCCTGAAGTGTGTATTGCTGACGTAATTGCCAGCCGTATTGTGAATGCAGCAGTTCTTGAAGATAAGCCGCCGTTAATGGCTGTTTTGGTAAAAAATGCATATGAACAAGTTCAATGGGCCGAAGCTCTTAAAATGGAATCCGTTGTGATCGAGGGCGATGAAAATGTGTTTTCTGACTTTGGTTCAAGCTGGATAGGTAGTGAATGTGGACTCGGTGTTGCTGTAAGCTCATCATGTAATGCTAAGTTTATAAAAAATCATAATTTGCTTTCGATTGGTACCTGTAGTGATCTTGGTCTTGCGTCTTACGATAACCCACAATACATAAAAGAGGCTTCGGAATCGGTTATTGAGAAATGCAGCAAGTATTTTAATGAAAAAATGTCAAATCTTGAAAATTGCCGGAGTAAGATTCATGAGACTTTGGTATCAGTCAATTTTGCTCGTCAATCATTATTACAGACAGGAATAAAAATCAAGGATTTTATGCAGAAAAACTCTGTTAGTCAAGATCAGCTATTTTTCCCTGAGGATGAACTGAACCAGATTGTCAATAAAAGACAAAAGCTTGTTGAGCGACTGGATGAATGGCGTAAGCACTTCAAAGCATTGCCTATTTCGTTGAGAATAGGTGCAAATAATGATTTGGGAAAAATAAAAATAAAAGCTTATTATGAAGTGTTCAGAACTGATGAAGAGACTTCACAGATGCCTGACGTTGAGAGCTTCGAAGATGTAGAAAATGGTTTGGCTGCTATTGACCGTGAACTGGCACGTGAAGAAGCCATTCTTGATGAAATTGTTCATCAGCAAGATAAAACTGAGAGAATGATCAGAAAACTTGAGAAAATTGGTTTGGATATTGAGTTAATGGAAAAATATATAAGCCAGCCGGAAAAAATAAATGTAGAACTTGATAGAAGTTTGCGTTTATTGGCTTTTTGGCTTGCGGTTCATTATTATGAATGTCGCTGGTTATCAGGTGAGTCAATTGTGCTTATGCATCAGCGCAATCGTACTGATGAAAAAGCAGCAATTCGCTATTTGAACCGATTAAGTTTAATATCTCCTTGTCTTATTTCTGAGAAGCATCTACTGTTAAATATGAACGGTATTGGTGCAAATTCTTTACATGATTTATTTATAGTATCTGCACAAGATATTCGGGTTTCGGAAATAATGCCTCTTTTTAATAAGGCGAAACGTGTGCACTTATTTGGTGACCTTGCGGCATCTGAAATCACTTCGTTTATGTCACTTGACCAAGCTTGGGTTAAACCGGAGAGAAATTACATAAATGAGCTCACCAATCACAAAAGTTATGATCTTGATAATGATAATTCATCTGATAAACAGCAATTTTTCGTAGCCGGTGCGGCTGATGGTATAGGCCAAGGTGGAAGCGTGGTGGTTGATAGTGATGAAATAGTAAGAAGCGCTATTACAGCTATTTGTCCTATGGATGTATTATCACTGGCAGCTGAAAAATCAAATTGGTTCATGCTTGGCAGAAATGGAATGTGGTTATCTGATAATTTGCGTAGTTTTGAAGAAATTGTTAGTTACGGGAGTTGGCTGAAATTTGATGACAAGATTAAACCTGTTAGAGGGTCTTCTGCTGATTCTCGCAGGAAAATACCTTGGAGTTCAATGTCACTTTGGCAGGTGGATTCTTCAAAAACAGAGAAAGTGGGAAGAGATCTATTACAGCCCAAAGAGGTTGATGAAATTATTCGCTGGTTAAAAGCAAACTATGAGACACTGAGAACTACATATGCTGACGAGGATAAAGATAGGCTAATTGCTATCGTTACACCTTTTGCGTCGCAAAAAAATCAAATCATTAAGGCTCTTGATAAGGAATTCAAACATATTGGACCAGCAGATATAAAAGTTGGACTTCTTGAAGAATTTGTTGATGTAGAATCATATAAGTTAATAATCTTATCTGCTGTTTATAATCGTTCCGATGGTTGTCAATTATTTGAAGCAGATTCTACATATCTTTACAAGACCGTGAACTTAGCTGAAGACATGTTTATATATTTTGGTGATGTCAACGCATTGCCTGAAAAAGGCAGGTCTCCAGCAGTGCAGCTTAGACGTAAATTGAAACCTCTCAATCGAAAAAAATAGATTAACCGCTGATACTCATTCATATTCGAGAATCAGCGGTTAATTTCAATTATTATAAATGATAAGTGTGAAGTTTATTGTTTATTTAATAATTTTAATTTTGCCAATCAAAGGTAACTCTTTTGCTTTGCCACCAAAAGCATTTACCATTCCCATAATAATTAATACAATTGTAAAAACATATGCTATAACAGAAACAACACAACCCAAAATTGGAATAATATTAATTACACCCGCAGCAAGTCCGAGCAGGAACACAAGAAGTGCCTGATTAGCATGAAATCTGGCATATCTTGAATCTGGACAGGCAATCAAAGGTAAGAAGAAAATAAGATAAGCAAGCCCAGCCATAACTTTGTTTTTTTCAATGTCTTCCGGTGAGTAGACTTCAGCAGCCTGATAGCCGCCTTGAGCGTTCTGTTGAGTGTTAGGGGCTGATTGTGAACCATTTTGCTGATTAACGAATGATGTACCGCAATTGTCACAGAATTGAGCACTGTCAGCGAGTTCTTTGCCGCATGTTGGACAGATTTTTGACATAACATTGCACCTCTCTTTTCATTAATGACTTACTTCTTAATCGTCTTGAAAATGATTTGTTCGTCAATGTGACAAATCATGATTCTATAAACTAATAATATCAGATACAAGCGTTGTAAAACAGGTTCTTTTTAGCATATTTCATAAACTTTTGGCTATTTCAAAGGTCAAAAGAACTCTTTTTAGTGGACTTGTTGTTATTGTGTTCAACTATTAAATATAGATATAATGCATAGTATATAATAAAACATCAAATTGAAAGGTGTAGAAGTGTATAATATTATTTTACTCGGATCACATATAATTCTGCTAATTGCTGGAATAGTATTTGTGGTAAATATGTCTATCAGATCGAACAGAACGTATTTCTATTACGCTCTATTCTGGTTTGTTAATGGTGTTTTATTATTAAACTTAATAAGAATACTTGAAGTTTCTTTTTCTCAACATCAACTTCTAATTTATATTAATCGTTTTGGCATTGTTCTCTTATCGGCTGCTATACCACTCAGCATCAATTTGATATATACCATAATATTTAGAAAACTTCTTCCTTTTATTTTACAGATGATTAGCGGAGCAGCTGCGCTTGCTTGTGTATTGTTTTTCATGCCATATGCTGATTATATTTCCGAATCGTATAAGACAGGATCGTATGATATATACTTTTTATTTTTTGTTTGGGGGCCATCGTTAATATATATGGTTACAGTACCACTTGTATCAATTGCCATAAAATATTGCCTTATTAACATCTCATCATTGGCTGTAGAACGGGTATTGGCAGGCAGTCCTGATATTTATATTTGTATAGATAAAACTGGTAAAATTACTGATCATAATATGACGGAAACTGTCTGGGGACGTGTTCGAGACAGGGGAGAACTGTTTGAGAGGATTTCTCATAATTCTTATGTTGATGAAAATGATAATTTAATTAAATTGAGAAAAGCGATTTTGAGCTCAGATGTTAATGCAAGAGGTGAAATTCATCTGAAATTTGGTGAAAGTGATCGGTGGTTTAATTGGGCAGTTATACCTTTGAAAAATCATAAGGCGAAGAAGGACAGTCTTTTTTTACTTCTCAGTGATCGAACTGCCATTAGAAAATATCTTATAATGCTTAGTCGACAAAATGATGAATTACAGAAAGCAAATACTGAACTTGCGGATTATGAACTGCTGGTTGATAAGTATACCGAGCTTGCTGCTCGTCAAGAGGTTGCGGATTATATTGATATATCTGTTCGTTATCGGATACTACAAAGTTTCGATCAGGCAAAACAGATGAAACAAGAGAATAGTGATTCTGATATAAGTAAAATAGCACTTGATCAACTACAGCAGGAGTGTAGAAGAGCTCTTGCTGACGTCAGATCACTCGTTAAAAAGATATCAAGTTAACAAAAATCGAGGTTGTTTTATGCTTTTTTGCAACAATTGTTTTCTTGTGGTAATAAATATTGTTGTCATGACATTTGTTCTCGTATTTCATTCGTCTATTCTTATTCGTTCTCGAAGAACATCTGTACTTCTTCCATATGGTTTGATTACCGCAAATATACTTTTATGGCTTTCAATAATGGTAATTAATAATGGCGCACATAATAAGCCGCAATTGTGGGTTGTTATCTATTTGCTAATTTATTTGTTATCTTCGTTGCTTTATTCTATCAATTTAGTTTGGCTTACATTTTCATATAATCATAAAACGAAGACGAATGAAAATAGCCCAAGTACTATTCGTTTCATAATGGTTTTTTTGGGATTTGTGCTTGCAAGCTGCCTATTTTCATTTTATGTTGTAACAGGCTCAATATCTTATACAGATGGATCCTTAAGTTTACGTAATAACCACAGGCTATATGCTTTTGCCGGAATTTTTATTTTCTTATTGCTTGTTAGCTTAGTAAGACTAATTTTGAATTCTGTTAATTTGTACCATGACAGACGACTTCTTCTGTTTTTCATTATCTTAACTACTATGCTGCCAGGGGCGGTTATGATTTTGTATTTATTTAGCCATGAAATTTTACTTTTTGAGTTGTTACCTGCAATCACTGCAGTAAGCTCACTGATTCTGCCAGCTATTGGCTTGAAAATGGACGTCTTTGATTACATGTATATACCAAGACGGGAAATAATGAATAGGATGGACAATGGTCTTGCTATTATCCGAGATGATGATGTGATTATAGACTGTAATAGCGCTTTTGCCAGAATTTGCAATGTTGATAAGATGGAGCTTCTTGGTAAGAGTATTTATGAAATATTAATCCCTGTAAGTGATAATAGTAATAGCATGAATAATGTAAACATTTTTAAGTCATTGGTTTCATCTATAACTCAGACAGTTCGAGAGATCGAATTAAAAGTCGGTGAATCTACAAATTATTTTGAAATTATGGTTAAACCTGTTTTTGGTAGAAATAGGCGCTTAAAAGGTAGATTATTTCGCATGAATGAGTTGTCAAGAGAAAAAGAACTTCGTAAATTGCTTGCTGATCAAAACCGGCAGTTGGCAGCTGCTAACCACTCTTTACGTAAAAGGACTAAGATGGCAGCAGACCTTAAGCGTATGACCGTCAGAAATCAGCTGGCCAGAGAAATTCATGATCAACTTGGACATACTATCATAATGACATTGTCGGCACTTGAGCAAATCGAGAAAAAAAGCAATGAGAATGAGCGATGGCTTGAAATTGATAAATTGTCTGAAAACGTTCGGATGCAATTACAAAGATCAATTGGCAGTAAAACAACTGAACTTTCAAATGATCAATTATCAGTAAATCATACCAGTATAAAAAACGTACTTAACGAGATTAAGCAAGAGGCAGAAAATAGTGGCATCAGAGTGAATTATGATATCCAAGGATCAGTTTTGAATATACCCGATACACATATTCATGATCTGCAGCAGATCTGTAGAGAAGCCGCGACCAATTCTGTTAAACACGGCCATGCCGATCAGCTGGACTATTTTTTGCAAATTACTGATACGAGTTACGATCTGGTTATAGTTGATAATGGCAGAAGTGTTTCCGAATATAGTAAAGGTTTTGGCTTGACTAATATGGAGTCGAGAGTTGAAAATCTTGGAGGACATATAAGATTTCAGAACGATAGTGGTGGTTTTGCTATTTTTATAAAAATTCCTTTGAGTAAACAATAATAGCTCTTAACTTAGCTCAATTTACTTATCAATTTATTTATCAGGTTAATCTGTGTCTCAAGGCAAACAAAGCGAGCTGCGTTCTATCTTTAAGATCAAGATCGTTTAGAAGTTTGGATATTCTGTTTTTCACAGTGCTCTCTGAATAGCTGATTGACTCGGCTATTTCGCGATTGCTCATGCCTGAAGTTAAACACTGTAAGATTTGAATGTCTGTTGGTGTGAATTCAGTCAATTTCGAAACTGTTTCATTTTCTTCTTCAGCAGGTATTGGACAGTCCTGCATGTAATTCAGCCAATGTTTGTGTACTGATTTCTCAGCGACGTACATTCCTTGTGAAACCATATAAACGGCTTGCACAAGAAGATCACTTTTTATATCTTTGAGTAAAAAACCATAAATATTTTCCGCGACGGCTCCGGCGATCATTTCCT
>JAQVJP010000223.1 GCA_028695145.1 Eubacteriales bacterium | reverse complement strand
GTTGAGTCATCTGTCGTATACCATTATCATCGACCCACTTGACTTTTGCCATGATTAATCCCACAGCAATCAGTAGAAATAATATAACTACCTGCTCTGCAACTACAATCGCGCTCTCAATCAGCATCTCATATCCCCCGTAAGCCAATTTATAATCAGCATTAATTATCATATTCTTGCATAGAATATCATAACTGTAAATTGCCGCAATTCACAAAACGTTATAACGATTTACCCGGGAATAGAACCAAAAGCAGAAAAACCCCGGTATCTATTTATGTAAATACCGGGGTGAGTATATATTGATTCAATAATATATGATGATTATCAGATACCGAGCTTATAGGCCAGATCGTTCCAGCGCAGCTGTTCGCGCAGCTGATTTACATTTGTATCTTTGTTTATATGAACAAACTCAATACCGGCAATTTCAGCGAAATCACGCATGTGCTCAGCTGTAAGAGCATAACTCATAACTGAATGATGTGCTCCACCAGCCAGAATCCAGGCTTCCGCGGAGGTCTGCAAATCAGGTGCTGGTTTCCACATGACACGGGCAACAGGCAGCTTCGGCATATTCTGTAATGGAGCTTCGGCTTCACAATCATTTACGATCATACGCATACGACCACCCATATCAATAAGAGATACAAGTATCGCAGATCCGGTCGCGCCGTCAAACACAAGTCTTGCCGGAGGTTTACGATTGCCAATACCAAGTGGATGAACTTCAATAGCCGGTTTGTCTACAGCAATTGAAGGACAAACCTCAAGCATATGTGCTCCAAGGACCATCTCACGGCCCGGCTCCATATGGTAGGTATAGTCGTCCATAAATGAAGTACCGCCTTCAAGACCTGATGACATCAGCTTCATAATTGCTGACATACAGGATACTTTCCAGTCTCCTTCGGCCCCATAGCCCATCCCCTGAGCCATTAAATCCTGAGCCGCCAGACCCTCTAACTGATCAAGGCCATGCAGATCTTCAAAAGTCGAGGTGAAGGCACCAAAACCGCCCTCTCCAAGAAACTTCTTAAGTCCGACTTCCATTTTCGCCTGATAACGTACAGGCGCCATATCATCAGCATTGATAGTGTATACATTCTTATATTCTTCAATCTGCGCGTCAATTTCCGACTCAGTAACAGCATCGATTACCGGTACAAGATCACCAACCGGATAATAATTTACTGACCAGCCGAAGATCTTCTGGGCCTCAACTTTATCGCCCTCAGTAACAGCTACCTCACGCATATTATCACCGAAGCGGGCACACTTAAGAGAATAACCTGCCTGCACACCGATGGCGGAGCGCATCCATCCGCCAATCTTATTAAGAACAGCTTCATCCTGCCAATAACCAACTACAATCTTACGAGGCAGACGCAATCTCGCGCCGATAAAACCATGTTCTCTATCACCATGAGCAGACTGATTAAGATTCATGAAATCCATATCAATTTCATCCCAGGGGATATCACGATTGAACTGAGTGTTAATGTGCAGAAGCGGTTTTGTCAATCTGCTTAGACCTGTGATCCACATTTTTGAAGGTGAGAATGTATGCATCCAGGTGATTACGCCAGCGCAATTTTTATCCTGACTGCTGTCATTACTTCTGTAATCTGATCTGGCGTGGCCACAACACCCTTGTTGACAAGTCTGCCAGGCAGCGCCGTCTGCTGATCCATCCAGTCAGTCATTATTTTACTGTGTTCAGCTACCTGCGCCAGGACTTCTTCACCGTACAGATGCTGACTGCCGGTCACAAACCAAAACTCAAATTTCTTAAGATCCATATAGGAAATACCTCCTTCTACCATTTAGACAAAAAAACGAAACAGTCTTAAGAGAATTATACTCTTACCTGCAAATAATAACATTCCAATTATTTGCGATATTATTATGAAATAATCTGTTTTTTCATACAGTAACAAGTGGTAAAATGGTTTCGGCACTGAAATTGCAAATTATTGTATGAACAGGAGAGAAGATTATGTGTGCGAAAAATGATATGACTATCAAGGATTTGTATGATCTTGACCATACACTGGCCGGAAGCCGTCTGGCAGAATTGAAATATCCATGGGAGGCTCTGCCCCTGATCGGCAAATGGATAATGGAAATCGGCCACTCACTGCCTGACAGCGAATATGAGCAGATCGGTGAGAATATCTGGGCAGCAAGAAGCGCCCGAATCGCTCCTTCAGCAAGTCTTAACGGGCCACTGATTATCGGTCCTGACACTGAAATTCGTCATTGCGCTTTTGTCCGTGGCAACGCGTTAATTGGCAGCGGCTGTGTAGTCGGCAATTCAACCGAGCTGAAAAATGTAATACTTATGGATAAGGTACAGGTTCCACACTACAATTATGTCGGTGATTCAATCCTCGGTTTCAAGGCTCATATGGGCGCGGGCTCAATCACCTCCAACGTTAAATCAGACAAAACACTGGTAAAAGTCCGTACAACTAATGAACCCATCCAAACTGAGCTGAAAAAAT
>JAQVJP010000222.1 GCA_028695145.1 Eubacteriales bacterium | reverse complement strand
TTGGAGCCTTTAATCGGAATCGAACCGATGACCTCATCCTTACCATGGATGCGCTCTACCGACTGAGCTATAAAGGCGGGTTGGTTTTATGGAGCGGGTGAAGGGAATCGAACCCTCGCGGTCAGCTTGGGAAGCTGAAGTTCTGCCATTGAACTACACCCGCATTTGGTTGCCCTTTCGCAATGTGCATTGACAATTATAGCGACCACATACTGCTCTGTCAAGTTAGATCATTTGTTTTATCTGATTATCAGATTGCCTGATAGTCGGTGCAGCCTGGCTTGCCAGGTCTGACTGTTTTCAGTTTGATCAAGAAGACAGTAGAATATCCGTTCGGCAAAACGTGAATAGGGCTGACTGTATACTGTTATGCCAAGTTCTGCGCTTTCGTCGAAGTCGTCTACGCAGACAAGATCGACATCTTGTATCCCATTAAGCAGGAATTCTTTTTTTAGTTCAATTCCAAGCTCACCATCGCTGCAGATTACCGCGTCCGGTCTTAATTCGGGTTTGAATGTATCGATTGTGAAGGTTGTTTGTGGACTGGCAAGATAGCTGCGGAAATCCCAGGGCAGACGGAATACTCTGCCGCTGCTCGAAATATCAAGGTAGGCTTGTTCTCTTTCGAAATAACTGCTTAGATCGGGGTTGTCACGTCCGACGTAGATTGTTCGCCTTTTGCCGGTGTTTTTCAGGTGCTGATGCAGCGCTTTGACTGCCTCGGCGTTATCAAGACAGACACAGTCGGCGTATGATGATTTGATAATTATATCGAAGAAAACCATGTTCATGCCCATCTGATGAAGACGTTTGACTCTTTTATCATCGATAGTCTCATAGTCCAGCCAGATTACTGCGTTGTGAATATTGTTTTCCAGCAGATTAAGTAATGTTTGCTCGATTGCTTCATCTTCGGACTGCTGTATGAAGACTACCATTGTGTGGAAGCGATCGGCTATTTTCTGGAAATGGTCTATGAAAGTCGCGAAAAATCTACGTTGAGCAGGAGCGACAAAAGCTACGATATCAAGTGGGCCGGCATGTGGTTTGTCGCTAAGATTGACTTTGTTGCGTCTGTGGAGTTGACGTACAAGAAGTCCTTCTTCAGTTAGCTTATCTATTGCCGTTCGCATACTGGCTGCATCTGTTTGATAAATCTTGGCCAGACTACCAATGGACGGCAAAACGGAGTCGTGTTCGTATTTGCCGTTAAAAAGATCGCGCAAGATCATGTTGCGCGCGTATTTGTAGTCAGAGCTTCGTTTCATATTAATCTCCTGTTATCGGGATCTCATACATGATATGCACTATGGCGCTCTGCAATAATAATATCATTTAGTGAGGCTGCTATCCAGCTTAATAATAGATAGTGACCAGAGTCACACATATAGTCCTGTTATCTCAATTATAATCTGTCATCAAGCCGATGTTGGTAATAATTCGAGGTAACAGAAATCGATTTGGAGGTTTATATGGATGTTTTTACACTGGCGTTCTGGATTATAGGCGTCGTTCTTTTCTTGATCGCCATCATCAAAAAACGTGAAAAAACCGTTGCCGCTATGGGCAAATCAAGGCGGATGATGGGCAGTATGATCAGTGATATAGTCGCGATAATTCTGCTTATAGGATTGGTACTCACCATAATCCCGCCCGAGACTATAAAAAAACTGCTCGGTTCAGCCAATGTATGGCTGGCTTCTGCCGGTGCCGCTCTTGCCGGTAGTGTAACTCTAATACCAGCGTTTGTAGCTTTCCCTCTTGTCGGATCGCTGGTGGACGCGGGGGCGAGTATTGTGCCGGCTGTTGCTTTTCTGACGACCTTGACTATGGTAGGTGTGGTAACATTTCCGCTTGAGAAGAAGGAGTTTGGTTTAAAATTCGCTGTTATGAGAAATACTCTTAGTTTTATCTCAGCTATCGCGATCGCTCTGGTTATGGGGGTTGTATTATGAATACAGACAATAAATTGACACAAGTTTTTAAATCTAACCGTCTTCTGCTGATTGTAGCTGCCGTTTATCTTGCGGTTTTAGTCACATCGCCAGAAATGGCATTCAAATCAATGAGTAACAGCATGTACTATCTGAAAGAAATGCTTATTATAATGCCGGTCATCTTTTTGTTGACAGTAGTTATTGAGGCTCTTGTGCCAAGAGATGTGATCGTGCGCAGCTTCGGCGAGAAGTCTGGTGTCAAAGGTAATATTCTTGCTCTAATCCTTGGCAGTATTTCGGCAGGGCCGGTTTATGCGGCTTTTCCCGTTAGTAAAATGCTACTGGCAAAAGGAGCGAGCATCGGTAATATCGTTATTGTTTTAAGTGCCTGGGCTGTTGTTAAACTGCCAATGCTGGCAAATGAAGCGAGGTTCCTGGGTGTTAATTTTATGGTTGTGCGCTGGATTCTCACTGTCGTGGCAATTTTCATCATGGCTCTTGTTGTAGGCAAGGCCGTTAAAAAGAAAGATTTACCGGCAGAACCTGAACTAATGACTGGTAAGAGCCCAGC
>JAQVJP010000221.1 GCA_028695145.1 Eubacteriales bacterium | reverse complement strand
TCTTGTTTTCAAACGTTTTTTTGAAGAAACAGGTACCAATATGGATTCCATCGGAGAACTTTTTACCTCCGTGCATTTGTATATCATACTTTTTTGTCTCATAGGAATTGCCGTTTTGTTCTACTATCTGGTACGCACCCTTTCTTTTTTTGAGAAAGTAAAAGGTATCGTTCTCAATGTATGGGAAGGCATTCTCTCTTTGCGACATGTAAAAAACATCCCATTATTCATTCTTTATACCTTTTTGATTTGGTTTTGCTACTTCATGCAATTCTATGTAGCCTTTTACTGCTTTGACTTTACCGCCGATTTAGGTATTCTGGCAGGACTGGTTATGTTTGTGGGCGGTAGCTTTGCCGTTATTGTTCCCACCCCCAACGGAGCCGGACCGTGGCATTTCGCCGTTATTTCCATGATGATGCTTTACGGAGTCGATGCCACAAATGCGGGAATATTTGCTTTGTTAGTACATGGTATTCAAACTTTTTTAGTAGTTTTGTTAGGAGTATATGGTATGGCGGCTTTGCCGTTTACAAATAAAAAGCAAAACGTATGAAAACAATTCAGTCATTAGCGCCACAAAACGTGTGGAAGCATTTCTATTCATTGACTCAAATACCCCGTCCTTCGGGTTACATGCAGCCCGTAACAGATTTCTTGCTCAACTTCGGTAAGAAGTTAGGTTTGGAATCATTTACTGACGAGGTAGGCAATGTTATTATTCGCAAACCGGCTACAGCCGGAATGGAGAACAGAAAAGGAGTCATTCTTCAGGCCCACATGGACATGGTGCCTCAGAAGAATAACGACACCGTTCATGATTTTGAGAAAGACCCCATTGAAACCTATGTTGACGGCGACTGGCTACGCGCTCGCGGCACCACATTGGGAGCCGACAACGGTTTGGGAGTAGCAGCCATACTTGCCATTTTGGAAGACAACACTCTGAAACACGGTCCACTGGAAGCACTTATCACCAAAGACGAAGAAACCGGCATGTACGGTGCATTCGGTTTGAAAGCCGGCACCTTGCAGGGTACCATTCTGCTGAATCTTGACTCCGAAGACGAAGGTGAATTATACATCGGTTGCGCCGGAGGTATGGATGTTACCGCCAGTCTGGAGTACAAAGAAGTAACTCCCGAAGAAGGAGATGTAGCCGTTAAAGTGACTTTAAAAGGTCTCAGAGGCGGTCATTCCGGTTTGGAAATCAATGAAGGCCGTGCCAATGCCAATAAATTACTGGTACGCTTCCTCCGCGAAGCCGTTGCCAGCTACGAAGCCCGTTTGGCCAGCTGGGAAGGTGGAAATATGCGCAACGCCATTCCTCGCGAAGCCCATGCAGTAGTTACTATCCCAGCCGAAAACGAAGAAGAACTTCTGGAACTGGTCAAATACTGTGAAGACCTCTTTAACGAAGAATATTCAGTTATCGAAACCCCAATAAGCTTCACCGCCGAGCGTGTTGAACTACCACAAGGAGAAGTACCCGAGGAAATTCAAGACAACCTTATTGGAGCTATCTTTGCTTGTCAAAACGGCGTGATGCGTATGATTCCTTCCGTACCCGATACGGTGGAAACTTCTTCCAACCTGGCTATTATTAGCATTAAAGACGGGAAAGCCGAAGTGAAGATACTTGCCCGTAGCTCTAGTGACAGCATGAAAGAGTATCTCGTTACCAGCTTGGAGTCATGTTTCTCCATCGCAGGAATGAAGGTGGTGCTTTCCGGTGGTTATTCCGGTTGGCAACCCGATGTTGACTCCCCTATCCTTCACGCTATGAAAGCCTCTTACCAACAGCAGTTTGGTGTAGAGCCGGCGGTAAAAGTGATTCATGCCGGACTTGAGTGTGGCATTATTGGGGCTAACGTGCCGGGGCTCGACATGATTTCTTTTGGTCCAACATTGCGCTCACCTCATTCACCTGACGAAAGAGCTTATATTCCTTCTGTTCCCAAGTTCTATGAGTTCTTGGTAGCCACTTTGGAACAAGTACCTTTGAAGTAAGAAGGAGATAAATTATAACATAAATAGGAGGAAAGCTGCGTTGTTTTCCTCCTATTTTTTATGTTTAGGGCTTTTTATTTATTATTGAATATCATTAGTGTCCACTAAAAATGTGGACGATTAAAAATTAAATAAATTTGGTTCACTTGAACCGCATCGATCTTTGTCATTTTTGAATTTAGCCTTATCAAAGAGATTTGTCAAATGGGTTTTGTCAGTAAGTGAAATACTTAAAATCTGCAGTACCTCGTAAGTACTTCTTTCTAGTTTCATATCATGCTGTACAATAGCCACTAGACAATATGCACTAATAGCAGAATATATCTGAATTCGAACTGCATTCTGGGTTGTTCCCCAGAATTTTTTAATCTTTAGGTGTTGCTTAAGCCATTTGAAAACAGTTCAACTTGCCACCTATTTTTATAAAGTTCTGCAACCTGAATAGAGGTTAAATGCATGGCATTGGTTAAGAACATGAACTCTCGTTTCTGTTCATCATCCCAATAACGTACAAGCCTCAG
>JAQVJP010000086.1 GCA_028695145.1 Eubacteriales bacterium | reverse complement strand
TATTTTTCTTTTGACCCTCAATCCTTATCAATTTGGCCAGCGCTTGTTTACGCCAAAGACGCGATGGTTGCTATAGCGTTATTAACATTAGGTATTCAACTCGCTTCAACCTCAATAAAAAGTCTAAGAGCAGATGTATTTCTGTCATCTGCACTCAGACTGGTCGGCGGTCCAATCGCGGCGCTGATTATTATTTGGTTCATGAGATTTGACGGTATTGTCGCTCAGGCTTTTCTTATTTCTTCAAGTGTACCAACAGCAGTAAACACCGCGCTAATAGCAATCGAGTGTAAAACAAATCCTGAATTCGCGTCTCAAACAGTCATGGTTTCAACTGTTATCAGCGCTATAACACTATCAGGTGTTATCTTTTTATCACAAATTTTGTATTAACAGATCCCTTCGGCTGCAGGCTTCTGCCAGTATAGCTATAACTTCAGAACAACCTATATCATCTTCCTGCGGTATTTACCAGGTGTCATTCCTTCAACACCGGCAAAAGTCCGGCAAAACAATGACGCGTCATAGAAGCCGCAAGACAGAGCGATCTCCGTCAGGCCATAATCAGTTTCGCGAAGCATTTCTTTGGCCGCGTTAATTCGCAGACGGGTCAAAAATTGCTTCGGTGACTGTTGTTTGTTTTGTATAAACAGGCGATACAGATATGACCTGTCTATCCCGATAGCACCGGCTATTTCATCGATAACAATGGGATATGCATAGTTATCTTCCATGTAATTGACAGCTCTTCTCATGTAGATGTTATCATACCCGGTGTATCGTGAGCCTTGGAGTTTTTCAAATTCTCTTTCCAAAATCAGCGGATTAAGGCTGCCCATAACCTGTAAGAAATAGCCACTTATAACGGTAGGTCTGATCTCAGAATTATCAATCCCTTTGATGATTTTCCCAAGCAGCAGATCCATTTCCTCTGTATTCTTAAAACTACAGATATATTGATTTCTGTAAAATCCGGCCTCGTACAATAGAGCCTCTGCTTGTTCTTTTCCATTTTCTTCGTCACTGGCAAAAGCCAACCAGGCGTATGTCCAGGGATCTTGTTTGTCCGCCTGATACCAGGTGACCTCACCAGGCCTGATTAAGAAAGCCTGACCGGCTGTTACATGATGCTCTTTGCCGGCAGCATTATAGCTTCCATGTCCACTCATAATGAAATGTATCAAATACTGTTTGCGCACAGCTGGGCCAAACGAATGCCCAGGATTACAGCATTCCCGCCCACAATAATATAGTTTGAACGGCTGTTCAAACTGTTGTTGTTTTAAGTGTGGTTGTTTATTTAGTATGTTCTGAACTGCCATCCGCAAGGCCTCCAACAATCGATTATATATTGAATATACATCATTTATACAATTATTATCAACAAATATCATAAGCACAAATACGCTTATGTCTTAATATATGTTTATAGAACAGTCTTTTCCAACAACATATTAACAATCTGGAGGTTATTATGGTCAAGATTACTTTTTTAGGTGCGGGCAGTACAGTTTTTGCCCGAAATGTTCTCGGAGACTGCATGGCCGCACAGTCTCTATCCGATGCGGAAATTGCCCTCTACGACATTGACGGTAGAAGGTTATCCGAATCCCTGGCAATTCTTGAAGCAATTAATAAAACTACCAATAATGGCAGAGCCCGAATCAAATCATATGCTGGCGAGGAAAATCGCCGAGAAGCACTGCGCGGAACTGATTTTATTATTAATGCTATACAGATTGGTGGTTATGATCCCTCAACTGTTATTGATTTTGAGATTCCTAAAAAATACGGTCTGCGCCAGACAATTGCCGACACACTCGGTATAGGTGGTATCATGCGGGCACTTAGAACTATTCCCGTTATGCAGACTTTTGCCAATGATATTGAAGAAGTTTGTCCTGAAGCGCTGTTTATCAATTACGCCAATCCGATGGCCATGCTTACTGGCTACATGCAGCGTTATACCGAAGTCAAAACAGTTGGACTCTGCCACAGCGTACAGCAATGCGCTGAGAATATTCTTACCGGTATCGGTCTGGAAGATAAACTCGAAGGCCACACCGAGCTTATAGCCGGAATAAATCATATGGCCTGGCTGCTTGATATTCGCGATCGTGACGGCAACGACCTATATCCGGAAATTCGTAGACGTGCTCTTGCGAAAAACGATAACGAAAAACATAACGATATGATCAGATATGAATATATTCGTAATTTTGGCTATTATTGCACAGAATCAAGCGAGCACAACGCAGAATACAATCCATTTTATATCAAGTCACGTTATCCTGAATTAATCGAAAAATATAATATTCCGTTGGACGAATACCCAAGACGCTGCGTTGAGCAAATCAGAGCCTGGGAAGAAGATCGTAAGACAATAGCACATGACGCCAGCAGAAGTCATGAACGATCAAGCGAATACGCTTCATATATTTTGGAATCAATCGTCACCAACAAACCTTATAAGATTGGCGGGAATGTTCTGAACACAGGACTGATCACAAATCTACCAGCAGAAGCCTGTGTCGAAGTGCCGTGCCTCGTCGATGGCAATGGCATCACGCCATGTTACGTCGGCAGGCTGCCGGTACAGCTGGCAGCGATGAACACTACTAATATAAACGTACAGCTACTCACAATTGAGGCAGCCGTCACTAAGAAGAAAGAGCATATATATCAAGCTGCGATGCTTGATCCGCATACCTCGGCCGAACTGAGCATCGATGATATAAAGAACATGTGCGACGATCTGATCGAAGCACATGGAGCTTATATGGATATATATAAATGATATGTATAAATAACAGATCCATTGTAGCTGCTAATTTAATTATCAGCTATTGCGATATTCATTCGCGCTCATGCCCTCAAGCCGTTTGAAAGTTCGAGAGAAATGACCGGTGTCAGTATAGCCGGTCATTTCGCCGATTTCCGCAATTGAGAGATAATCCTTGGACTTATCGCGCAGCAGTTTCCTGGCGGCATCTATTCTCGCGGCATTAAGCAGGTCGTAGAACTTTTTCCCGGTGTGTTTATTGAGCAGTTTGGACAGATGCCACTGCGAAACATAACAGTGATCAGCCAGTTCCTGAAGCGAAAAATGACTACTGTAATTCTCTTCAATATAGTTAAGAGCACGGCGGACAATGTAGCTGTTGGCGTTATTTGTTTTCTCTATACTACTATCGATAGCACTCGCGTCGGTGATGGTATCTTCATTTCTTTCGTCATCGATTGGATCTTGCGATGATTTCGATAAATTAACAGACGCACGTCCATCGAGAATCGCGGTCATACTGCTCATAGCCTCGTTAATTTCATCCATACGCGAGGGTTTTAGCAACAGTCGATGCACACCCAAACGGATCGCTTCCTGGGCATAGTTGAAATCCCGATAGCCCGTCAGCACAGTTACAAGCATTTCCGGACACTCACTACGCAAACCTGCAAGCATCGACAGACCGCTCTGATCAGGCATACGAATATCCGTGAAGACTATATGCGGTGCGCACTCGATGATCGCCTGTCTGCCGGAAGCGGCGTCATAGGCAGACGCACAAACCTCACAATTATAGCCTGTCCAGTCAATCATCTTCTTGAGGCCTTCTACAATTATTTCTTCATCGTCTATCAGCACAACCTTGTACATTGGTTCCCTCCTGAAGTCTAACCCTTGACCGCGCCTATGGTCATTCCCTTAATGATGTTCTTCTGCAGTACAATATAAACCAGCAGCACAGGAACCACAACCAGTACGACCGAAGCGGCCATCAAGCCATAATTGACGCCGGCCTGCGAACTGATCTCGTTTAGCAATAAGGTAATCGTCTTCTCCTTCGGATAGCGCAGGAAGAAGGTTTGTGTAAACAGATCATTGTACGACCATAAAAACGTGAAGATCGCGACCGTAGCGAAGGACGGACGGGCCACCGGCAGAATAATTTTACTGAAGATACGGAAAACTCCTGCTCCGTCGATAAAAGCCGACTCCTCAAGGTCTATCGGTACGCTGCGTATGAAACCCATCAAAACAATAATGGCAAAAGACAAGTTACCGGCAATCTGTGGCAAAACTACAGATAGCAGTGAGAGATAGCGGTTGCCGGTACTGGCAAGACCCATTACTACCTGCAGACGGAAAACCGGAATTATAGTTGAAAATACCGGGAACATCATGCTGGCAAGAATCATCAGGTGCAGGGCGCGGCGGCCATGAAATCTGTACCGGACCATACCATAAGCCGCAAGCCCGGCCAGAAAAATAACAATCAAAGTTACCAGCGCCGAAACGGTAATACTGTTAATATAAGCGTTTTTGAAATCAGCACGCTCAAAAGCAGTCAGATAATTATCCATTGTAAAATCAGCCGATCCAGGCCAGGGCACAGAAAATGAATCCTTGCGGATCATACCTTTTTCTCTAAATGAGTTAAGAATGACCCAGACAAATGGGTAAATGGTAGTAAGTGCCCAGAAGACAAGCAAAAGATAGATTATCAATTTGGAAGGCGAGAAGCGTTTTCTCCGTTTGGCACTGTCAGCCAGTTCTCGCGACATATATTGGTCAAAATATTGTTGTTCTGTCATTTTATTTTCTCCAATCATGTTTCTCAGAATATTCCTTGACCAACATCAATAATCCTTCTCACGGAAGATGAAATTGGCCAGTTGAGAGATGACGACACCGAGGATAACAATTATGACCGCGATCGCTGAACCATAGTCGACATCGGCTCTGATGAATGTTTGATTGTACATATAAGTACCTGTCAGCCAGGAACGATCCATGGGAATTCCTGAACCCATCATAACCCAGGGCAGATCAAAAACTTTAAGAGCACCTGTGATGGCCAGGATCAGACAGGTGAAGAGCACATTCCTCAGCAACGGCAGTGATATATACCAAGTAGTTTTCCAACCATCAGCGCCATCGAGCGACGCTGCTTCATAGATATCAGCTGATATATTATTGAGACCGGTTATAAGAATGACAAAATAGAAACCAACATATTGCCAGATGACCGGCAGCAGCATAGTAAGCAGGAAGTGTTTCTCATCTTTCCAATCAACATTATCGCTGATCAGACCGATGTTTTGCAGAAGCTGATTCAACATTCCGCCCTTGTAGAGGAAGATCAAATTGAACATCAGGCCTAATGCTGTACCACTGATTACAATCGGGAAGAAGTAAACTGTCCGGAAAAACTGGGCACCCTTGCCGGCGCGGTCGGTCAACAGAGCCAGCACGAGGGCTATGCCCACCTGGAAAACTATGGTGACAAGTATCAGAATCGCGGTGTTCTTCAACGCTGTAATCATGCTTGGATCCTGCAGCAAATTAACATAATTGCTGTACCAGGGCTGATTGACCGCGCCCGCAGCCGTGCCCAGGCCGGATATTTCAACGAAACTATTCAGAATGTTGCGAACAAAAGGATAATAAAGATATACCATCATGAAGGCAAATGCCGGCAGCAGGAAAAGCAGCAGCGGAGCCTTTTTCTTGTAAATTACGGAATTCATGACATAACCGCCTTCTTATTAATAAGGCCGGACGCAAATTTCGCTTTGTGCCCGGCCTTGATCAGTTTGTGCCAAATTTTATTTCTGTCTATTTTATGGGACCGGTATTGTTATTGCAGAGCCAGTGCAGAATCTATCGCTTCTTCAGCAGTTATTTTTGCAGTTACGATGTTTTTGATATTAGCGAACAGATCGCCTCTTGCTTCAGCGGACATACCGTCCTGAACCGCGCCTACCAGACTGGTTGCGCCTGCTGCCATATCGATAGCTGATAATTGGAGAACGTCAAGATCATCACTGGGAATAACGCCATCTTTGAGAGCTGTAACAGATGTAGTGGCAAATACCGATACAACTTCATCTGAGGTCATATGCTCAACAAATTTAACAGCCGCGTCACGTTTGTCCGGATCTTCCCAGGCTTTTCTTGTGATGTAATAACCCATTGATATACCACCTACAAGATCTGTAGCCTTGCGCTCACCTTGACCAGGTACGTATGCAAGAGCGAAATCATCAAGATTGTCAGCACAGTTTTCCTGGAAATAACCAATCTTCCAGCTGCCATCGATCAAGAAGGCCGCGTCACCGTCAGCAAGCAGCTGAACAGTCTCAGCATCTGATGCGGTCAGAGTATTGTCCGGCAGATAGCCAGCTTCATACAGAGCCTTAATATCGCCGAGGCCTTCTGCCCACTTAGCGCCTGTTTCATCATCAGATGAAGCCGGCAGATTCAGGTGATTGTCTTGATTGCCACGGTTATAAACGGCAAATTCGAACCAATAGTGTGGAACTTCCTGCAGAGAAACCGCTACAGGTGTGAAACCGGCTTCCTTGATCTTCTCACAATCAGCCATAAAAGTTTCCCAGTCATAATCAGCACCGGGTATTTCTACTCCTGCGTCTTCAAGAACAGCCTTATTAATGAACAGACTCTCCCAGAAACCGTTTACCGGCACTGTATATACCTTGCCATCAACCGGTGATGGTACCAGTAAGTCTTCTTTCATGTTATCGGCATATTCGGGGTATTCTTCACGAATTTCATCAAGCGATACAACTTTATCACCTTCAATTATCGGATTGGCATCAACACCGTTGAAGTAGAAAAGAACATCAGGTTCTGTACCGGCTTCGAAGTCAGTCATAACCTTGGATTTCCATTCTTCATCCGAAGTTGCCGACGCATCAAGAACAGTGTTGCCGGTAGCTTCTTCATATGCGCTGACAGCATCCTCATAATTGCCTCTGTTGCCATCATCTCCGCCGTAGGATGTCACTACGGTAATCTCTACCGGGCCGGAAGGCTCTTCACTGCCTGTAGTCGTTTCAGATGTGTCATCAGCCTTAGTGGTTGTTGTCTGATCGGCCGCCTTGGTTGTAGTTGTTTCAGTACCACCGCAGCCGGCAGTTAGGGAGATAACCATGATTACAGCAAGAGCTGTCGCAAGTAATCTTTTCATTGTCAGTCCTCCATCATAATTATTTTCTTCGAAGAAAAGCGTTTGTGGCTATACATAATAACCATCTGTCATTATTATAGGCCGCCACTTTTTGTACAATAAGTGCAGGACTTGCCGTTTTTTGTTTCTTGTTGCTCATGTCTAAACTATGATTGTCTATAGTGGTATCTTGATTTTCGCAAGAATCCGATTAGGTCTTAATTCATATATCTCAAGGCCACTGTCCTCACCATACATGATCTTAAGCCGCTGATTTACATTGCGAATACCGACACTTGAACCACCGGTAGACGGATCCTGAAGATTCCGATCATTATTCGAATTAACCTCAGCAGCACTACGCAGCAAACGATCAACATTGTTTTTATCTTCGGCGCTCATATGACCGTCGTTTTCAACCTCAAGCACCAGACTATCCGCTTCTGTTTCAAGACGGTATGCTCTGATGATCAGTTCACCCTGGTGCATTTTGGAAACGCCGTGTTCTATGGCGTTTTCCACAATTGGCTGGAGTATAAGACTTGGAACGGCCATATCAAGCAGCGAACTGTTAATCTCTTTGCTGATTACCAGCCTTCTGCCAAATCTCTGCTTGATTATATGCAGATAAGCATCTACGTAGTTAAGTTCTTCACGCAAGCTGACAACAGCGCTATCACTTCTGGCAGTCGCAGCCCCCAGCATCACAGCCAGAGCATCAATCATCTCGGAGACTTTTTTATTGTCGGCAAGCCTGGCTTCCCAATTAATTATCTCCAGAGTATTGTTGAGAAAATGTGGGTTTATCTGTGAGCGCAGGGCCTTGATACGTGCTTCCTGCAAGGCCAGCTGTTCTTCATATATCCGTCTGAACTGATGATCGAGCTGCACGGACATGCTGTTAAACTGTTCTGTCAGACAGTAGAATTCTTTATTAGCCGGCAGCTCGGCAACAGTGTAACCTCGTTGTCCGCTCTCAATGCGTGCGGTAGCGTCAACCAGTCTATCGGCAGGCACTGTAACATGCCGGTAGAAGGCAATCAAAGACAAAAGCAGAAGTGGTATCGCTAACGCGGCAAATAAAAGCATAATGTTTCTGTAATCAGGAAATTGACTGACCAGATCAGTTATATCCGACGCTATTTTCAGTTCAAAATTGAAATTATATTCACTTCTTCCAAGTCTCTGAAGATAGCGGCCGCTTGCCTCATCTTGCAGCGGCATAAGCGAATCGGCACGAGTAGCGATATCTGCATCTCCGGTTAGTACTATTTCTTCACCGTTAATACTAACGAGAGCGTCCGTAAGCCAGATAACACCTCGAATACTCTCAAACAGTGACGATGTATCGCATTCCATGACAATAACAGCATACGGCTCCAGACTGTCACTTACCAGATTGCGCATATCGATGATACTGCGCACCATGTAGAGTCGTTCATCCACCTTGAAGAAGCTGATGGAAGTATCAATTTTATCATATATATCAAGCACATCCGCATGCACATTATCCATATAGTAGCGCAGCGCGGCAACCGCAGCTGAGTTCGTGTGGTGATTGGCATAGTAAACAGTATCCGGATAGTCCGGGAAAAAAGCATAAGTTGTGCGAAAACTGTCATCATAAGAATATTTTTGCGAGAGATAGGCACTCATTGTGTCATACAGTTTGATTTCATCTCCGCTGCCAAGAAATTGCTTCCAGGCACTACGTATGGCACCATCATAAGTAGGTGCTCTCGAAGAATCCATCGCTTGCTCAAGTCGGTCATATGCTTGTTCAAAAGCAACCTTAGCGCTGTTGTCAATGGTGTTCTCAATTCTGCTCTGGACATTGTTGGCCATGGTATAGCCTGAATAACCAAGCACAACGGCAAAAGGCACTACCCAGCAGAGCAGCACAATGCCGACAAGCAACCATTGCAGTGATAGAACAGGCCGCCGAACACTGCTCCGTCCGGCGGCCTTGTTATAAGACTGTTTGCTTCTTATAGATTTCATCATTTTATCTCCCGCTGTCTGTTATAAAATCCCTCAGCTGGCTGATTATTTTCTGTGCCTGCTCACGCTCGGGCATTTCACAGCTTGTTCTTAGCAGAGGCTCTGTACCTGAGAAACGGCATATCGCCCAGCCGCCATTTTTGAAATGAATTTTGCAGCCATCTGTGTAGTCAACATGATCGATCGGCAAACTTAGTTCTGGCAGCTGTCTGTCCGTAAAAATAATTTCCTTCAGCTGCAGTTTGCGCTCAGGTGTCATTTTGTAATCCGCGTCTTCAACATATAGTTTACCAAACTGAGCTGTAATCTCATCATATAGCTCCGCAGGACCACGTCCTGCTTTTGCCGTCATCTCGGCAAGCAGCGCTGCGGCATAAATCCCGTCTTTTCCCTGTATATGGCCGCGCACTGTCAGTCCGCCTGATGATTCTCCGCCGATTATCGCGTCTGTTTCAATCATTTTAGCAGATATATGCTTGAAACCAACAGGTACTTCATAGCACTTCTGACCATAAGCCTCAGCGACACGGTCAAGCAGGTGTGTAGTTGAGTTATTGCGCACTACCGGACCTGTCCAGCCACGGTATTTGAGCAGATAGTAGTAGAGCAAAACCAGCAGGTCATTTGGATGCAGGAACTTACCATCATTACCTATAACACCTATTCTATCGGCATCTCCGTCAGTTGCTATACCCAGATTACAATGATGTTCAACTACGTATTGGCTGAGATGACGCAGCGTGTCAACATTAGGAGACGGCAGACGGCCTCCAAATAGCGTGTCGTGGCGTTCGTTTATTACTTCAACCTCGCAGCGTGCTGTCATCAGAATAGTACGTAAACTGGTCTGACTGACACCGTGCATGGGATCAAGTGCTATTTTGAGACCGGCATTTTTTATGGCGTCCACATCGATATGCCGTAAGATCGCGTCAATATATTCGTTAAATGGATTGATGATCTCAATGCGGCCGTCTGCCAGAGCCTGCTCATAAGGAACCACGGCAATTGTCTCATTTGCATCCTTATTATTCTGTTCGATTTCCTGTGCGATTTTTTCTATTTCGGCTGTCACTTGTTCTGAGGCATCCCGACCTCCGGAAGTAAAAATTTTGACCCCATTATAGAGCGCCGGATTGTGACTTGCGGTTATAGCCAGCCCATACGGCAGGGACAGCTGACGCACGGCGAACATAATCAGCGGCGTTGGTGCTTCCTTATTCAGGAGTCTACAAGGCACGCCACAGGCGGCAGCGACTTCCGCGGCCCACATAGCGGCTTCGTGCGAGAGAAATCTTCTGTCATAGCCTATGCAGATACCGCGATCGGCGGACTTCTGCCGTTTCATAAGCTCACATAGAGAAGCTACAGCCAACTGGACGTTAGCCTTTGTAAATTCATCACCTATTATCGCTCTCCAGCCGCCTGTTCCAAATTTAATCATGATGTAAACCTCACTTCCTGCCCATTACTACTCTAACTGAACAAACACTTCCGGGACTGAGTTCCGGGACGCAGTCCGCTGGTTTTCCGTCAATATAAATTGCTTGTACGCCCTTCTGTATACCTTCCGGATTTTCTACTTGTATCTCGTACCGGCAGCCGCGCCAGACCCTGACCGCACTGAAGCTCTGCCAGCCGGCAGGAATACAAGGATCAATGTATAGTTGATTATAGCCTGGCCTGATACCAAGCATATATTGCGTAGCCGCGTAATATGCCCAGCCGGCTGTTCCGGTCATAAACGGATGTCTGGCACGTCCATAAGCGGTGTGTGCCGG
>JAQVJP010000085.1 GCA_028695145.1 Eubacteriales bacterium | reverse complement strand
CAAGCTTAATATCATTCTCATATCTGACACTGTCAGGTCTGCGTCCATCACTGTAGCTGCCCTCTGATCTATAAGTAGTCACTTCAATCGACATGTCGGGCAGCATTACCGTTACAGTGCCATGATCTATTCCCGTTTCCAAACAACGATCAAACAAATCACAGACCTCATCAGGCCGGGCATCGGTAGCAACATCATAATCATCCGGCACAATTCCGAGGAACATATCGCGAACACAACCACCGACAAGCCAAGCCTCATATCCAGCCTGATTCAGACACCGTAAAAGGCCTGTAACCGGCTCTGGCACTAAACTAAACCAATTTTCAGAAGTCAAACGAACCTCCAACGCAAGCGCTCTTATACTCATTAGAGCATACACATTTTTGACACGTAAATATGTTATAATCACGTGTTCAAAAAATTTGATAAAATATGCTGTATGCTATTTGAATCAATAATAACATTATTGTTAGAAGGAAGTCAGTTATGTCAATAAAAATCAAGAAGCTAAAACTAAACACGGGCAGGCATCTATCAGCAACCCATCAGAAATCGATTTGCTTGCTGCTTGTGATATCGCTGATATTTGCTATATCGAGTCTGTCGACTGTTGAAGCAGAGACAACAGAAACTCCTGCTTATGCCCAATCTGCAGCAGGCTTTGCCCACAGTGCTCAAATTGACTATGATGGCAGTCTCTATCTCTGGGGAGACAATACTTATGGGCAATCCTCAGCTGGTACGGAGTTGTACGTAGATGAACCATTGATAGTTGATATCCCTTCAAAACCTATTCAAGTCAGTCTCGGAGCCTGGCATACAATGGTCTTAACTGAAAATGGAGATATCTATACCTGCGGACGCAATACCTTTGGCCAGCTTGGCAGCCAGAGTTGGGAAAACAGCAATAAGCTGGTAAAAGTAGAAGGTTTACCACCAATTGTTGAAATCGCCGCCGGCAGCTACCACTCACTTGCGCTTGCAGAGGATGGTAGTATCTGGGGTTGGGGTAATAACACATACGGCCAGCTTGCAGGAGCAGAATCTGAAGATCTTGTGGATAATGGTCAGACAGTAGCAAGCAGGGTTTCCAAACCGGAGAGAATCGTTGATGGAGGCGCGTCCTCGATAGCAGCCGGCGGACATTTCTCTTTGTATCTCAATGATGACGGAGAGGTCTATTCCTGGGGTGACAACAGCAAAGGGCAGCTTGGAATTGGCACAACAGAAAATCAAGATGTGCCGGTATTAATAGATGGTATAGCCGATACAATACGTATTGAGGCAGGATACGAATACGCATTCGCACTGGTTCAGACCGAGGCAGGACACAAACTATATTCCTGGGGAGACAATTCTTTGGGACAGCTTGGCATTAATCGAACAGGCGGCAGTGGCGCAATTATTTCACGGCCTGCTGATGTTGAGTTCAATCTTACCGGCAACCTAAACATATCTGAAATCAGTGCCGGCTATGCTCATGTGCTGGCTGCTGTCGACGAGAAAATAACGGTAGAAGATCCTCAGACTGAAGAGGAAACTGTAGTTCCTACCGGGAAACAATTCCTTGTAGTCTGGGGCAGTAATAGTTTCGGGCAGCTTGGCGCAGGCAATATTCAGCTAAGCGAAAAACCTTTTATATTATCAGAAGCGTCTTATATGCCTTTTGATTCCCTTGCAGCCGGAGGTAATCATAGTATCGTAATGAGCAGCACCGGCCAGATGGCTGCTGCCGGCAGGGGTAATCAAGGACAATTAGGAACTGTATCGATAATTGACAGATCAGAATTAACCTTGATTGAAACCAAAGATCATATTTTACCAGCCTGGGGCAGCGCGGAAACGATAAAAACCGAGTTTAACAAAGATAATGAACTAATTGTCAGTTGGCCTCAAGCTCAGAACAATCGCGCCGCGACTTATTATCGTATAAATATCGTAACGGAATCGGGCCAGATTCTCAAACTTGAAAACAATGACCGGACAAGTCGAACTGTCAAGAATCTTAACCCTGAAGAAGCTCTGTCTATAACGATCTACGCCTATGATGAAGCAAGCTTGGATTTGAGCAACGAACAACTCAGCTTAATATATGGAAGCTACATTCCTGAATCTGAAAAACCGGTTGAATGGTCACAATTATTCTCTAATCCCGCATCTGGGACAGTACAAAACAAGTTGGTTGAATACAAATGGCAGCCGGCCCCTACCGGACAAAACTCAATGCCGGCGGTCCCCTGGCAGCAATCAGCAAAATACAATACCGCTATCCGTTCTGAAGATGACAGACAGCCTGTGTCTACAATTAAAATCGTATTTATGATAGTAATATCACTGCTGATTATTGTAGCAGCCAACTGGTTGGCATATAACTTCCGCCATCAGCGCTTCTTGCTCTATCCTCTACATAAACCATCAGAAGAAAAAATTTCAGCTGTTAAAAATAAACTATCCACTATACAGCAAAAAATTGCAAATCCAACAAAACAAATTATTGATATGTTGAAAACGAAATTGAAAAAGAAGAAAGATTAATGATCACTCATAAGATGGAAACTGGAAGCAAGATAAAATCCAGACGTCAGAATCGATTCCATTGAAACAAGATCACGTCCAAGAAGTCTTAGTTGTTCCAAAGCAGCAGCTTTTGCAGCTGCAGATGTCTGACTGTCAGAAGCTGTATCAACAGTTTCTGACTTTTCTTTTACTATCTTCGCACTTCTACTGTATAGTTCATAGGGTTGATATACATCGAGCAACTCATGACTGCAAACACCTTCAGTTTTTGCCATAAGCAGCATCTGTCTCATAAATAGCTTAGTTTTATCAAGAGCAATGGCATATGGCAGCAGATAAACACTTTGCTGGCATTCTATCAAAGTGATATCATGACCATTTTGTTTAAGTTCGTAAAAATTAGCAAGATATCTGCGAATAGCCTTACCCTTTGCATATTCTTCATTACCGTAGCCGGTTAGATGTCTCAGCAGCTGTGCATATAGGAAAAAAGCGCAAGATGGTATCATCAACAGTAAGCCAATCCATGACATCAGAAAAACCGATGCTAACAGACTCAAAACCAAGTACGCTGCAGCCAGAGACTGTCCTATAACCCGGCCATAATGACTCTTGGTCTCATCAAATAAGCCATATCCGGGAAGCTCTTCACTTAACAGCTCTACAAACTGGTCATAGTATCCGCGAAATTCTTCAGCAGTACTTCTATTTCTTGCGTAATCTTTTAGTTGAACGGCAGAGAGAGATGAGGAACCTGCGCTCACGCGATCAAACAGCCACTGAAGCAAATATATTTCATAAGCTCTGAAACCGTAGTAATCATTTCTATCAGGATTGTTCCAAGTAAAAACCATTCCTTCAAGTTTGAGCTCATTTCGTCTGACAAGATCAATGAGAGTAGACATAATAAGATTAGCCGGCTTGCTATTTCTCATCAACAAGCTCATTACCGCAGGCGGCAAATCACAGCGTTCCGGCAGCAGATATTTCGCACGGAAGTTAGTTACTCCTTCACGATCAAAAACTAAATAGATAATTAGCAGGAAAACACCTGACATAATCATAAGAAAAAAAACAAGCGCTCTAACTGAATCCCGCCAGAAATTATCATCTTGTGTGCTGCGCATTCTTGATTCGGCATCATTTATAAGAGCAGCTCTTGAAGCAAGTCCCGGTGATACATCAACCTCCGGGAAATACTCGGAGGGCATAACCAAGACAGCCTCCGGGATGTTTTCAGCAACTATAGACTGCCAGCTGTTTGACCAGACATCAACATCAACAAGTGAAACGTCAGGCTGATTTTGTCCAACCATCCGCAGCCAGCTGTCGCCATTTTGCGGCTGATAAGGAAGGGTGTATTTTAATCTGATATCTCTGATTGTAATTTGGGGTTCAAGTGCCGCAGGCATATGTCTGATATAGGCCGCGTCACTGGATTTTTTCACAAAACTCTCAAGTTTATATGTCATAACAAGAAATCTGCTTACACCAGAGTCATTATTTATATTCAGTCGTAATCGGATCGCATCTTCTTGATCCTGCTGTTGCCACGTCATTTGACTTATGTTGGAAGCCTCAGTCTGAACGGGCTGCATAGCCTGAAGAATTAAATCCTTGCCAGTTGGATCAGCAATAGCTTCCGGATCAGGATTTTTATCAGAAACAGCTATTTCCAGATCTGTAAGGCGCGAATTTCTCAATCTGTTAACATATAAATCAAGACGCTCAGAATCATCATTAAATTTCAACAGCATCTGTTCAGTAACGGATGCGGATCCATCGGCAGCTACAAACACATTAACAATATAAGATTCTGCGGAATAATCGGGTTTACCAATTGAACTCTCACAACCGACAGCTGTCATCATAACTATCAGCATACCTGCTATTATCAACAGCATTCTGTACAGGTTCCTACTGTTATGCATAAAACCTCCTAAAACGGAAACACATTATTCCCGCGATCTGAGTCAGATTCACCAACATATTATATCACAGCAGTCATAAATGACGGATTACATTAAACCAACAAAAAAAATACCATCCGCGGAGAATACATTCTCTGATGCAGATGGTATAATTACTATTTGGTGGAGACGAAGAGGATCGAACTCTCGACCTTACGGATGCGAACCGTACGCTCTCCCAGCTGAGCTACGTCCCCATAACGGCAATTATAGTTAGCACAGCCCACTCTGTCAATCGGTTCGCAAATAAAATTTGCATCTGGAGAAAACATCATGAATCTTGATTATTATGAAATTGATCTTGATAACGGCAGTTATAACTTGAATAAACTTGCTCATTTGCCGGAAATAATTGACATACATACCCATATTTTCCCTAAAAATATAGCGGCAAGGGCAGTGGATTCCATTGGCAGCTTCTATAGTTTGAAAATGACAGGAATCGGAACAAGTGAAGCCCTTATCGAAGCTGCAGATAGAGCAAGAGTTGCAAAATCAGTTGTATTTTCAACAGCAACTGTCAAAAGCCAGGTAGACGCAATAAATAATTTTCTTGCGGAACAACAAAATCTAAATCACGAGAAGTTCATCGCTTTTGGTACACTGCATCCTCAGCAATCAGCTATTGAAATTAATGAAACACTTGCTTCGTTAAAAGCACTACATCTTAAGGGCATCAAGCTTCATCCTGACTTCCAGCAAACCGCAGCTGATTCAGATTTTGTACTTGAGCTTGCAGCCCAGGCCGGGTCAGAATTTCCATTGATGATTCATGCAGGAGATTGGCGCTATGATTTTTCCGGTCCGGCACGTATAGCAAGATTGGCAGCCTTAAGACCCGACAGCAGAATAATCGCCGCTCATTTTGGCGGCTGGAGTCAATGGCAGGATGCAGCACACTTGTTGGAAAACCAATATAATGTCATGGTGGATACAAGCAGTTCTCTGGCCTTCATGCCGCCCGCGGAGGCAACTGAACTAATCTATAAATTTGGCTGCCATAGAGTCATGTTTGGGTCGGACTTCCCTATGTGGCAGCCATATGAAGAGAAGGTCAGATTATGTAGTCTTGAACTTAAGCCGTCAGAGCTGGAAAAAATCTTCTACTATAACGCGGCTGCGGTTTTGGCCAATTCTCTACGTTCAAGTTCAACATAATCTATCTTACCCACTTTTGTTCTTGGTAAATCATCACAAAACTCTATTTCCTTAGGCTGAGCATACTTAAGCAGATGCTCCTGTGCGTTTTTCATTATTCTTGAACGCAGCTTATCCATATCTTCAGACTTATCTTCAGGTACAACAAACAGCTTCACAACCTGCATTTTATATGGATGAGGTATACCGATAGCACAAACCATCCTAACACCTGCTACTGTACTTATAACATCTTCAATTTGGGATGGAAATACAGGGACACCTGAGACTTTGAGAATACGTTTGAGACGTTGTTTGAAGTGGAAATACCCATCCTCGTCCATGCTGCCAAAATCTCCAGTATGAACCCAACTCAATCCATCAGAGTGTTTGCGAACAGCTTGGGAGGTTGCCTCTTCATCATTTAAATAGCCAAGCATAATAGTTGGCGCATGAACACAAAACTCTCCCTCGGTACCTGAAGCAACTTCCTTTTCTGTACCTATTTCCACAACTTTCATTAAAACATCGGCTAATGGCAGTCCTACAGTCCCGGCTCTTGATTTCTCCTGGGGATTGACAGCGCAGACAGTAACAGTCTCTGTTAAGCCATATCCCTCACGCAGTGTGATTGAAGCGCCTCGCTCTTGTAGAAATTTATCAAATCGCTCTTTGAGCTCAGCCGGCAGAGAGTCTCCACCACAAAAAACAGCGCGCAGACAGGAAAGATCCGCTTTTGCCAGGCCGGGATTTTTTAGAATTCCTTCAAACAAAGTTGGAACAGCTGCTATAAATGAAGGTTTATTTTTGATGATAACCTGAGCAAGCACATCAGGCGCGAACTGCGGTACAAGAATCGAGCACATACCGTTTGCCAGCATGGTATGAAGGCCCATACACAAGCCAAATCCGTGGAAAAGCGGCAAAATAGCAACCATGGACAAGCCTTTTGGATCAAACTCTTCATCCATATCAAAACCAACAATTTGAGGACCCTGATAAGCAAGTATATTGAAATTGTCAGACGAAAGCATGATGGTTTTGGGCTCGCCGGTTGTGCCCCCGCTATGAAGATAAACAGCACACTCATGCGGTGAACGTACTCTGCTATATGTGTTAGAAGAATAATTATCAGGTGCTGACGACATAAACTCGGACCATCTGATAATCCCCTTGCGCTGTGGCACAGGCGCAATCTTACGTCCTTTTGTCAAATAGAAGCCGATCTTGGTCAAGGGTTTCAGATAATCTCCGATCGAACAAACAATTGTAAGAACCTGAGGTTTCTGTGCCAGCATGTCAAGCTGTTTGTTCAGCATGGCGTCAAGAATAATCAGCCATTTGCTGTCCGCGACCTGAAGATACTGAGCTATTTCCTCTGGAGGTGACAAAGGATGAACCATATTACATATACCGCCAAGACGATTGACAGCATAGAAGTAGATAACAGCATGGGGTGTATTAGGCAGACAGATAGTTGCGCTGTCATTCTTTGTGAAGCCCATTGCTTCGAGCGCCGCTGCCGCCTGATCAATCATTTTAACCAGCTCAAGATAACTGATTTTTGTCCCAAGAAATTCCAACGCAGTGTAAGCTGGAAATAACCTGGCTGTATCGGCAACCATTTCGTATAAGGTCGCTTCAGGATAATTCAGTGATGGCTTGAACCAGGGGTCATAACTCTCAATCCACGGTTTATTCATACAAAAAAATCCTCCCACATGGATACAAGAATACCACATGAGGGAGGAAAATTAATACCATCGGATTTCAACTAAGATTATTTCTGACCATAATAAGCATTCTTCCCATGCTTGCGCAGATAATGTTTATCAAGCAAATGCTGATCAAGAGGTTTGAGATCGGGTGTCAGCAGTCTGCTGTTAAGAGCCATCATAGCGCACTCATCGAGCACAACGGCGTTATGAACTGCATCCGCGGCGTCTTTGCCCCAGGTAAAAGGTCCATGACCGGCAACAAGTACCCCAGGTACCGCAGCAGCTTCAATTCCACGTTCACGGAATGTCTCAACAATAACCTTACCTGTATTAAGCTCATACTCACCGGCTATCTCTTCCTCAGTCAACGGCCTTGTGCATGGGACAGTGCCATAGAAGTAATCAGCATGTGTCGTTCCATAAGCAGGAAGATCCTGATGTGCCTGAGCCCAGATTGTCGCCCAGCGCGAGTGTGTATGTACTATGCCACCGATTTCCGGAAACTGACGATAAAGCTCAAGATGAGTCGCGGTATCACTGCTTGGTCTGTAGGTACCTTCGATTACATTGCCATCAAGATTCAGCACTACCAGATGTCTTGCTTCAAGTTTGTCATAAGGCACACCACTTGGTTTAATGACAACTATGTTTTTGCTGCGGTCAATTGAGCTGACATTGCCCCAGGTAAAAACAACCAGTTTATGCTCGGGCAAATCAAGGTTTGCCTTAAGCGTTTTTTCCATAATAGAGTCCATAAGCTACACCTCCTGCTGTAGTTGAATCAGGCAAAAGGATTCTCACTTGGATAGAGCATGCCCTTCGGCTGATTAAAAGCAACCTCACTGATTCCAAGGTATTTTACTATAGAATACAGTGTCTTGCCGGCTTTTGCCAGTACTACACCTGCATGATGCGGATAATTCTTCTCAACCAGAACATGGCGATAAAAACGACCGAACTCAGGAATAGCAAACACACCAATAGCACCAAATGATCTCGGATCAATATCGAGAATCTCACCCTCAGCGATATAACTCCTCATCTGACCATCAGCAGCTGATTGCAGACGGAAGAGAGTAGTCTGTCCCGGATTAATGGTGCCCTCAAGAGTACCTCTTGTAATATCAGGTTCGGTATCAGGCTCGAGACTACGCTTCATAATCAACTGATACTTCATAGAAGCTGTTCCCGGCTTCAAGGAACAAACAGCTGTATTACCACAGTGGAAATTCATGACCAGATCAGTAAGCTGATAGCCTTTGACCTTATCTGGATTGGACTTGAACATATCTTCCGGTACACTATTGTTAATATCGAGAAGTGTAGGCACACTACCGGTGGCACAGGCCAGAATAAATTCAGAAAGAGCACCGTAGATATCAGTCTCGCAAGACACTGGAATGCCACGTGCAGCCAGACGGCTATTAACATAGCAAGGAACAAATTTGAATTCTGTCTGGAAAGCCGGCCAGCACTTGTTAGCAAATACAACACTATCAGCCGCACCCTTGTTATCAAGATACCAATCTATCAGTGTCAGTTCATATTGCGCCAGACGCTCAAGAATACCGGGATAATCATTGCCGGCACCAAGCTCTTTTGCCATATCCGCAACTACATCAGGGATTCGCTTATCATCTGCGTGCTTCTGATAAGCAACGAGCAGATCAAGCTCTGAATTTTCCTGAATAGTCACACCAAGATCATAAAGACCTTTGATAGGAGCATTACAGGCCAAAAAGTCGAAGGGACGAGGACCAAAACTAATAACCTTGAGACCACGGACACCAATAACAGCACGAGCAACAGGGATGAATTCCGCGATCATACCACAGATAGCTTCAGGTGTGCCAACCGGATATTCCGGGATATAGGCTTTGAGATTACGTAGTGCCAAATTGTAAGAAGCGTTGAGCAATCCGCAAAGAGCATCTCCTCTGCCATTAACAAGATTCTCTTGTGTCTCCTCAGCAGCTGCACAGTACATTGCCGGACCATCAAATTCTTTTGCCAGAAGGGTTTCCGGACCCTCAGGGCCAAAATTCCCAAGATAGACAATCAGAGCATTTGCACCCTGTTCTTTCAATTCAGCCAGAGCTTTACGTGCGTCAATTTCGTTTTCGACCACAGTTTCCGCATAGACCACATTTTGCTTCTGCTCCTTAAGCAGCTTCAGAATCTGATCACGACGTGAGCGTGACAGTTCAACCGGGAAACAGTCGCGGCTGACAGCGATAATCCCCGGGACTACCTCGGGAATATTGTTGATAATTACATCATTGGACATTTCTTGTACCTCCTGAAAATTTATATGCCAGCGGCTGTCTACAGCCGTAAACATCTCTCTGTACTTCTTCCATAAACCGGTGATACGGGCATCTCGATACTACGCGGTTCATCCCCCTCTATCAGTTTGAACAATTCATTAACAGCTGTAATGCCAAGTTCAGCACAAGGATGAACAACAGAAGTAAGCAATGGGCAGTCAAGTGATGAGTGTGGAACCTGTAAACGTTCAGCCGCGTCAAACCCGGTTATCGCCAAATTTGCGGGAACAGATATTCCGCTGTTTTGGCACTGAGTTAGCAGCTGCTGAGCCGCCTGGTCATTGTAACAACAAATCGCGGTTATACCATCAGCAAGAGCTTGTTTCAAATATTCATTTAACCTGAACTGAAATTCAGTATTATGACTGTCTGTAAGGTCACCAGATTCATACCAAAAAATATCTTCAAATGGTACATTAATTCCCACTGCGGCAAGTCTGGCAGCGAAGCCTTCAAACCGTCGTCTGCCTTGAGCCATGTCACTGCAGAAAACCCCGCCAAAATGAATATGACCTTGTTCAAGTAAGTGTTCCACCAAACAGAACATACCTTCACGATCTCTCGTTAAAACCTGACTTACACTGTCGCATGGCAGCGGACTGTTAATCAAAACAGTTGGCAAATCACTATTGAGCACAAGATTGACAGCATCGTCAGGACATTCACGTCCGGCGGTCAACGCCGGTTCCCAGATCATACCGTCAAGCTGATGCGCCAGCATACTCTCAATAACATTTTTCTCAAGCCCCAAATCATTTCTGCTGGCCATAAGCACCAAAGAAGTATCTCTTGACTGCAGAGCTGAATCAATTCCTCTGATTATATCCGGGAATATGTAGGTATCCAGATAAGTAATGCATACCCCAACTCGTCTTGATTTATATCCGACATATGTGCCGCTGCCGCGTCTGCGGCTGAGAACTCCTGTACTTACAAGACCGGTAATCGCATGTCTTGCGGTTTGTCTACTTATACCGAAGATCGCGGCAAGCTCATTTTCCGAAGGTGAACGATCCCCCGGTCTGAGTGTGCCTTGACTGATTAAATCCTGAATATATTTTTGTACCAGCTGATATTTTGGCTGTTCCAATTCAACACCTC
>JAQVJP010000220.1 GCA_028695145.1 Eubacteriales bacterium | reverse complement strand
TGGTGAGAAATCACAAACTGGCAAAACACATTTCAAGTGTATCGTGGTCAAAGTTCTTCAATATGTTGGAATACAAGGCTTTGTGGTACGGGTGTGAGATTAAGAAAGTACCGACAATGTATCCGAGTAGTCAAACTTGCAGTTGTTGTGGATACAAAAACCAGCTTGTGAAGAATCTGGCTGTGCGTGTGTGGAAGTGCCCGAACTGCCTCACAACACACGACAGAGATACGAACGCAAGTATAAACATCTTGAACAAAGGGCTTGCTATTGTCTAAGAAATACCAGATACCGTAGGGCATACGGGAATATACGCTTGTGGACACTATGTAAGACGAGTCGGCTTGCCGAAACGCAACAGTGGTTGAAACAAGAATCCCACGACTTTAGTCGTGTGGAGTGTCAATGTAGTATAATACCCTGAGATATATTTCTTGCTACATGAAGATCAGCACGGAATATACATAATGTATATATGATGATGTGCGTATATCCGAGGGGGATACAAATATGCAGGGAAATAATATGAAACTGGCAAATTCAAACGGAAACCATAGCGCAACCGATACAATCAGTGTAACCGCAACAGGTTACAGCAACAGAAAATACCTGACTGTACCGAATTTCCTCTCAATATCAAGAGCAGCGTTTCTGCCGATATTGTTCTATTTTATTGCCGTCGATAGACCTGGTTTATTTCTCATTGGTTATTTATTATTGGGGGCAACCGACTTTTTCGACGGAATCATCGCACGCCGATTTAATCAGAAGTCTGAAATTGGCAAGACTCTCGATTCCGTTGCGGATATTTTCTACTATCTCTCAACAGCCTGGTTTATTCAGGCGCTGTATCCAGAGTATCTGGCGCCTAATTCCCTGCTGCTCAAAATATTCTTCATCGCTTTTGGTCTGTCTTTTGTCGTTTCAGCGATCAAATGCCATAAGCCAATTCTGATGCATACCTGGATTCTCAAGTTCAACGCGGTTCTGGTATACTCACTGATGTTCTTCTCCTATTTTTTCAACACGACTTATATGATCTCTGCTCTATTGATCATTTATGTAATAGGATTTGCTGAAGAAATATATATTTTCATAAGATACGGCGATGTGGATCCTGACACCCCCTATTTCTGGAAAATTATCGAGCGGGAGCCCGCTATCAAAGAATAAAATACTTAATAAGACTGGAGATCATAATGTCCTCAACAGATTCACTTGGCAGCGAACGAATTCATAAATTGCTGCTCAAATACAGTGTGCCGGCTATTGTCGGCATGGTTATCAACGCTCTGTACAACGTAGTTGACAGAATATTTATCGGCAACAGTCAAGATCTCGGCCACGAAGGTCTTGGGGGAATCACAATCAGCTTCCCTATCATGATCATGGTTCTGGCCCTGGGTATACTTGTCGGCACCGGCGGATCAACCTTGTTTTCAATTAGACTGGGTGAGAAGCGCAAGGATGAAGCGGAACAGGTCATGGGCAACTCCATGATGCTGATGATTGTGATCGGCTTGTCTTTTACCATTGTCGGGCAGATATTTCTTAAACCGATTCTTCATTTATTCGGTGCCAGCGACACAGTTATGCCCTATGCTGTAGATTATATGCGGGTTATTTTTCTCGGTACTGTTTTTCAGATGATCGGACTGGGCATGAACAATTTCATTCGGGCGGATGGCAGACCGAAGTTCGCTATGATAACAATGTTTTTCAGTGCCGGCCTTAACATAATTCTTGATCCGATATTCATTTTTGTTTTTCGCATGGGTATGGCCGGGGCAGCTTGGGCGACTGTTATCGCACAGGCAGTTGCCGCCATCTGGGTAATCTTCTATTTCCGTGGCAAAAACTGCAACAGCAGGCTGAGAATGAAGTATATGATATTACGTGCCCGCACGGTTTTACGCATTGTAACTCTTGGCCTGCCTGGTTTTTTGCTGCAGCTTGCTAACAGTATACTTAATATTATTTTGAACAAAGGATTACTGGCCTACGGCGGGGACATCGCGGTCTCCGGCATGGGTGTTATCAACAGCCTGCAAACTCTGCTGACACTGCCGATTATTGGCTTGAAACAGGGTATGCTGCCGATTATCAGCTACAATTATGGTGCCAGGGAGTACAAACGTGTTAAGAGCACTGTCATGCTGACCATACTCGCCGGTACGGTTTTAGCGGCGACTGGTTTTGCCATAATCAACATGATTCCCGAACTGCTGATATCAGCCTTCAACCGGGAACCTGAACTGCTTGATTTTGGCACACGTGCGCTCAGGATCTGGCTCTTCGGCTTACCGGCTGTCGGTTTCCAGATAATTTCCGCCAATTTCTTCCAGGCAATCGGCAGACCATATTCCGCGACACTACTTACACTATCGCGACAGATTATTCTTCTAATTCCCGCTGTGCTGATATTCCCGTTATTTTGGGGTCTTGACGGCATACTATACGCCGCGCCTTTTGCCGATGTCTTATCTGCCGTTGTTACAGCTATCTGGTTCTGGCTTGGCATCAAGAGGCTGGATCTGGCGCACGAAGCAACAAGAAAAAT
>JAQVJP010000219.1 GCA_028695145.1 Eubacteriales bacterium | reverse complement strand
GGTGCGTCTTTACCATTTTCGATTAGCCTAATTTCTGCCGGAAATTCGCGAACACCCAAATATGGTTTATGAAAATATTGGCCATTTCTTAATCTTCGTTTTATCATTTCAGTAAATTTAGCTTCATTGTCACGTTCTTCGGCTCTATCGGTCATCTCAAAATGTGCAGTTATTACATATCGAACATTTTTCAATATCAAAGAAGCTCGCTGAGCTCGATCATTATTTGCAGCAATAAAATCTTTTTTCGCTGAAGCCTTGCTATTTACTTCATTTCTCCTAATGTTCTCAAATTTTATTGGGTTGCAAACTTTTATCTCATCAATAATCCATTTAATTGCGGGTTTCCAACATACGGCTTCCAATATTCCTCGTGCAGCAGACGGTGTTATAACTTCATAACTAACCCTTTCAACCTTAAGCTCCGGCCTCGAAAAACAAGCATACTCACCCCATACTTCAACTACTATTGCCATTAATAACTCCTTTCGCTTAAATGTTTATCACTCCAAAAAAACACCATAACCACCATTCTCTGATAATCTAACACCCATAATCTCACTATATAATTCGCTATTTTCCAACAATGAAATTTCATCATCTAAAATTTCAAACTGGTATTTTAGCAACATATAATCGCTTGAGTATAAGGAAACAGAGTATTTCTGTAATTCTCTGAAGAGTTGTCGATTTCGTTCATTTTTTCTAAGTCTATCGGCTAATTGCGGAGCATCAGATAGAACATAAATAGTCTTAGTATTCTCTTCTATCATGCAAAATAGTTTAGAGACGTCATCAAAAGGCATCGAAAACGCATTATTGATACCGTCGTTGAAAAGTTGAACGACCGACTTTCTATCGAGTGCGTTATTTCCAACTATATACCGCAATTGTTTGAAATACTCATCAATTGCTTCCAATGATGAAATGTCCTCAAACTCACGTTCAACGTGATTATATGCACAAATATTCTGAGCAATAGTTGAGTTTTGCTTTCCATTAGTTTCAAAAACATAAACTACAGAATTATCCGTATTCATTTTGAATTCTCTATTGCAGCGACCTGCTGCTTGAATCACGCTATCTAAACCAGCTTTCTCGCGATATACAACTGGGAAATCAATATCAACTCCAGCTTCGATTATACTTGTCGATATAACAATGCATTTCTCACCAGTATGTAGTTTTTCACGGATCATTTTAAGAACTCTTCGTCTATGCAAAGGATACATTGTCGTTGATAAATGTATAGATCCATCTATTTTCGACACAAGTTCTTGCGCCATTCTTCTTGTATTAACAATACATAACGCTTGATGGTGATTCTTTATTATCTCAACTAATTGTTCACTTAATAAAACGCCATCTAAGCAATCAATAGTTACACGTCTAAATGATTCATACATATATTGAGGTCTTCTAACGATCTCTGTTGTGATTATAGGCTGAAAATATGATTCCAAGCTCGATTGCGTCGCTGTGGCAAGCACAGCCGTACACTGATAATTATGAACAAGCTCTTTTATTGTTTCGACACAAGGAACTAAATAAGGTAATGGTATCATTTGCGCTTCATCGAAAACTATCACTGATCGTGTAATATTGTGTAATTTTCTGCAATCAGAAGGTCGATTTGAAAACAAGTTTTCAAAAAACCTTACACTACTAGTAACTATTATAGGCGAATCCCAATTTTCCGTGGCAAGAAGCTTCTTGTATTCTGGCGAATTTTCATCATTATCGTATGTGATACCACTATGATGTTGCAATATGTTTTCTGTTCCAAGAATCTTTTCGAACACTTCGGCATTCTGTTCAATTATTGTGTTATATGGAACTACATATATAATTCGGCGTTTACCGCTTAACACAGCATGTTTCAATGCAAAGGCCATACTTGAAATTGTTTTACCACTACCTGTCGGAGCGGTTAAAGTAAAAAGCCCTGTTTTTCTATTCGCTGCATCTAAACAGTTATGTAACAATTCATTTCTTAGCACATTTAAATGGCATTCCGGTGATTTGTATTTCTCTATCGATAATTTAAATTTTTGCCATAAATCCGCGATTTCGACACACTGTCCACGTGGTTGTTTTCCAACCATAAATTTCTCAGTATCAATCCAATCAGCATCAACCAAACAAGAGTATATCATCCTGGTAAAAAAAGCAGCCTGAAAACCATTATTAATGTCAATACAAGGTTTGTTTAGATTCGGATCTATCCCCGCTAAATCGTTTATATAGTCGCTATAATCCTCGGTGTCCTTTTCTAATCTGGCATATAATTCACCAGCTGAAGGCTGCGACTTACTTCCACCATTTGGGAGACCCCCATGATGACCAAAAATACAATATGCTGCAATAATCCCCATAAAATTTTTGTTTTTTTCGTATAAAAGTTTACCACCAGCAGTTGAATGATCAACTTGGATATTATTCCCCTGGATGCGTTTTTGAAATTTATAAGAATACTTACCAATATCGTGAAACAATGCAATTTTACTAACAATATCATCAGCACCAAATTCACAAGCGAATGAGCGAGCAAGTTCTGAACATCCC
>JAQVJP010000218.1 GCA_028695145.1 Eubacteriales bacterium | reverse complement strand
TGATGCAAACCTACAGAACAACCTATATAGAAAAAACCAGCTTCGCCAAGCTAAAAGAAATAATAGACTATAAAACAAGCATCAAAACAACAATAGATGGGAAAGCTGAAGACTCAGCCAACATCGGTAAAAGCGCGGCCGACCAGCCCACAAAACAAGAAACCATCAAAATCGAAAAAACCGACTGCGTACGCTACACCCTAACCGACGGCAGCTGGTACGCACTCCGTCCCTCGGGCACAGAACCCAAAATAAAAATCTACATCTACACCCGCGCCAAAACCATGGCCGAAGCCAACAACAAAATGGCCGAGCTCAAAAAAATCATCAACCAGAAGCTGCTGGAAATAGAATAGAGGTTGTCCTGCAGCGAAGGTTATCGCACAGTGCTGGTCTAAATACGATATCGATATCCAAGCGCGTTCAAACGCAGCCAAGTGTAGCCAAGCTGGCACCGCGGTGCCAGTTAGGGTCAACTAACAATCTGACAAAAAACAGCGGAATCGGCTGGGCGCGTAGCGTCTCAGCCGATTTTATTAAAAATGCAAGCGTAAACCAGTTTGCGCTTGCTCCGCTCAACAAAACAGCTCGAAACGACTGGCATTAGAGCGTTGTAGGCTCTTTTGCCGGTATATCCAAGCGCAAGCAAACGGCGTCAAGTGAAGGCAAGCGTAGTCAAACGGAGGCAAGTGTGTCGCGCAGTTATACACGGATATCGACTCCTGCACGTAAGCGCTACCAAGTGTGTAGCGCAACGTCATCGACGAAACAAATAATAAGGAAGGCAAAATTTATATAAATTTTCCTGTGTGGAAAAGTTAAGATATTAATAATGGCTGGCGTATCTAATTTTGTCTTGTGAGCATAATATAGATTGTTGTTGTAAAGCCAATGTAAAGCAAAATAAGAAGAGACGGAATCGAACGCGCGATCGCCTCTTTGAATTAAAGAGATAATTCAAATGATTCTGCCTAACCAAAAGCTATTCTGCACAATTATATGGTAAAATAATGCAGAAAGCGGAAGTATTGTGCAGAAAGGACGCCTAATATGAGGGAGTTTGATTACCAGAAATTACCAGATGAATTACTCCATTACGAACTCATGAATCTGGTTTCAGCCATTCATGAGCACAAAGGAAAGCAAGAATTGTATATAGAAGCTAAACCTGACGTACTAAATGCCATGGTAGAAATTGCCAGAATACAAAGCACAGGCGCATCTAATCGTATTGAGGGTATATACACATCGGATGAGCGTCTGCAGGCTTTGATTAGTGAAAAATCGGAACCGCTAAATCGCTCAGAACAAGAAATTGCCGGATACCGTGAAGTATTGGCACTGATTCACGATAGTTACGATTACATTGTTCCGCGAACCAATACCATTCTTCAATTGCATCGGGATTTATACCAATATAACACTTCCTCTATAGGAGGAAGATTTAAAAATGCAGACAATTACATTACGGAAACAGATGCGCAGGGTGTAAGTAAAATTCGATTTACTCCGGTTTCTGCTTTTGAAACACCTGAAGCAGTTGATTGTCTTACAACTGCCTTCATTGATGCCATTCAGGCTGAAAAATATGACCCGTTGTTGTTAATTCCGATGTTCATTTTGGATTTTCTCTGCATCCATCCATTCAATGAGGGCAATGGCCGGATGAGCCGGCTGTTAACCTTGCTGCTTTTATATCGCTCAGGATACATCGTCGGCAAATATATCAGCGTCGAAATGATGATTGAGAAAACAAATGAGACCTATTATGATGTGTTACAAGAAAGTTCTCGAGACTGGCATAATGCACGGAATACGTACTTTCCTTTCGTTAAATACTATTTGGAAATAATACTTGCTGCCTACAGAGACTTCTCAACGCGTGTTGAGCTAATGCTGAATCGCACGTTATCCAAACCAGAACGAATTCGTGCACTATTCGATACCACTCTACATAAACTTTCAAAAAAAATGATATCAGAAAAATTCCCAGATATAAGCATATCGACAATAGAAGTAGCCTTAGCGTCATTGTTAAAGGAAGGATATATAGTCAAAGTCGGAGCGGGGAAAAATACATCATATATGCGAAATACGTCGCGGTAAATCCAAAAAGACAATTTGTTGTGATCCTTCGATTGGTATAGACACACTAACACTTATCAGCGCAGTAGAGATTAAACTTGGTTCAAGTGAAGTCAAGCGTAGGCAAGCTGACCCTGACTGGCGATTTTATTCACACTCGTCCGATTATGCATCGTTTTATGCAATCAAGTGTAGTCAAACGCAGTCAAGCGCGTTCAAACGCAACCAAGCGTAGGCAAACGTAGCCAAGTGCAACCAAGCGTAGGCAAGCTGGCACCGCGGTGCCAGTTAGGGTCAACTAACAATCTGACAAAAAACAGCGGAATCGGCTGGGCGCGTAGCGTCTCAGCCGATTTTGTTAAAAATGCAAGCGTAAACCAGTTTACGCTTGCTCCGCTCAACAAAACAGCTCGAAACAACTGGCATTACTGCGTTGTAGGCTCTTTTGCCGGTATATCCAAGCGCAAGCAAACGGCGTCAAG
>JAQVJP010000084.1 GCA_028695145.1 Eubacteriales bacterium | reverse complement strand
AGAAATAACATTTAATGACTTGCCCAAAGTAGTAGCACAATTATTGGATAAGATTTCAGGATTGGAGCTTAGTTTCAACAGACTGTATGAAGACATCAAGAAGAGTCCATCTCGTGCTTCAGAACACATTCCTATGAATATTGATGAAGCTTGTGAATTCCTGAAGATGAAGAAAGGGACAATGTATTATCACCTACAGAACCGCTCGATTCCAGCCACGAAGAAAGGTAAAAGCTATATTTTTTTTAAAGATGAGCTGATTAAGTGGGCAGAATCCGGACGAACAACTGAAGTACCATTGACACCAGAAGAAATGAACGCAGCATTATCTAAACGTGCCGGAAAGAATACACCGACTGATAGAAGTAAGCTATTACTCAAGAAGTAATGTTAACAAGTGTTTAGTAGTAATTTCTATTAGTGTCTATCACGTTACCGACAATGGAAAACAAGAGCCAAACAAGTGAAAAAACAATCAGATAAAAGAAATAAAAACAACAGCAAAATATCACTTTTGGTGTTTTGTAAAGATAGTTAAGATATTGTGTATCAGTCAGTCTAACTATTACTAATTAAGAGTTTTCTCTCTAACTTTGCAGTCGAAAATAAATAATAATTCAAAGTATTTATGACTAATAAGTTTAGAGAGAAATTCTTTTATACCATCCTTACAAACTTCGTAAGTGTGTTTGTCATTTTCATACTGCCTCTATTCTTTGGAGACAATCATATTACTCAATGGTATTATCAGAAAACAAGTATTCTGTTCTCATCATACAAAAACGAGTGTCTGTTCATCGCTCTTATGATTGGAGTTCTTCTCTGTTTCTATACCATTAGAATCAGTAAGAGAAGAGAAGCAGTGGCAGAAAAAGTTATTCACGAAGCTTTCAATTATCAAGAAGTACTGCAAACCAGAGAAAAAGAGAGAGAAGAAATCATCCAAGAGACCAAAAATGCCATTGGAGATTATCTGAGAACATGTCTTTGCCCCTACATTCAAGAGAATGAAATGGAAAAATTGATCCAGAACATAGATAAGTGGGACAATACCAAAGGCTATATATTACTTCCTGTAATTACAGATGGTAGGCTATCCACATTAGATTTAAGGCACATGATTTGGAATGTAGGGAAACGACTGGATTGGAATGGAAACAAGTGTGCCACATTCATAAAAGTGTGCTTCCCAATAGAACTTAAAGACCTAGAAATAGAGACCATACGCCGAAATCTTCGTCAAAGGGGTAATTGTATTATTGACATCGATATTCCTGAATGTGGAGATTACAAATTCCATCTAAATCATCCAAAATAGCCAAAATTATAAAATTTCTACGTAACAATGCAGATTGGTTGCACAATTTGGCATTATCTTTGTAAAATGTTTGCTGTAAGCCATTTAGTAACACAACAAAATTGAAACTCAGCATCAGCCCATCTTGAAATCCGCAAAAAGACTCCATCTTAGGCTATTTTTATGTCAAATTTTTAACAAAAAGTTAAGTTATGAACCGAAACTACAATCGATTCGGTCTCTCTCTTTTTGTTCACATCCAGTAGCGAACAGAAAAAGAATGCAAAGAGACCTCTAGTGAAAAATGAAATGTATACTCTCCTTGAGGAAGCCTACAAAGTGTATCAACAAGAGGTGTTGCAGGAAGGCAAACTCCATCGTCGCTTTGCCAATGATTTCGCCTATCGCCATTTCTACATTGAGATTGAAAGCGAAGCTGAAGCGCAACTCCACATCAAAAACATCAGTGTCATTTATGAACTATTGACTGAGCGTTTGGACTTGGTGAAAGAATTCTTTACCCAAGAGCAATTCACTCAGGAAGACTGTGAGCTAATGCTTCATCGATTCAATACTCAAGAGCCTGGAGATTCTCCTTCCCCATCAAAGCCACAAATGTTGGGCTACTTTACAGATCAACAGATAACCCTCATTACAGACTTTGCCAAAGAGCAAAAACTATTCAAAAAAGAGGTTAGTAAAGAAGAATTCAAAGCTCTGTTTGCTGGTACTTTGGAAACACCTCTAACCGCTAACCACAATGGTTTGGTTGCCTGTTTCCTTAATTATCTGAGAGATGAACAATTTTTGGTTTATCCCTGGCAAAAAGTGATAGCAGACCGACAAATGATTTGTTCTAAATCTACTGGTAAACCACTTAGCCGTGAGAATCTGAAAAATGCACTATCCTCCTTCAAAAGTTCACATGGAGTTAAATATCTCCCTTTTGAAGAATTCGTCAAACAACTGAAGGAAAAAGAAGAATAGTCAAACAAGCGAAAACAAAAAACCATACTTCTCATCATACATCTTGGGAGGTATGGTTGCTTGTTCTTTACACTCGAAACATTGACCGTAACTTTGCCGCCGAATCGATTCAGAATTGGTGGTACAAGCACCTAGTGTCAAATAAAAAAGAATCAAAAATGGAGAAGCAAAGAATAAATCAAAAGATACTCTGCAAGAGAATGGATGAATTAGAGATGGCTATTAGTGAGCTGAACACACTTGAAGCCAATGAAATCAATAGGCGTCTCTTGAAGATTGAAAATATGCTCTATGCAGCCAAAGATATGCTTACCTCTCAGGAGGCAGCCAACTATATCGGCATTTCTCTTTCGCAACTGTATAAGCTCACTTGTAAATCAAAAATTTCATATTACAAACCACAAGGAAAGATGGTGTACTTCGCCAAGAAAGAATTGGATGAATGGATGCGTCAAGACCATTGTCCTGCAAATATTCAGAACAGCCAATCCAATGAAGTATAACAGAAAGAATATAGACTATATGCTGACGGATGACCAATTACAAGAGTTGCTTGAAAAATCAACCATTCGTGTATCATCAAACAGCAAGACGACTCAAAAACATTCAAAACAAAAAGATGGCAAGGAGAAAAACAAATAAGAACCCCGATAATCAGGTGGCGCAAGCCAACATTCAAGAAATGCAGATGCTTTTCAATAGCGATTTTTCCGATGAGCAGCTGGAACATTACTTGAATAAAGGGATGATAAAAGTCTCTGAGAAATTAGAGAAACCGCCACAGATTCTTTGGGTTGGAGATTGCACCATTGCCACCTTTGGTAATTTCAGTGCTTCGACCGGTAAGGCCAAAAGCAAGAAGACTTTCAACGTGTCGGCTATGGTTGCTGCAGCACTGATAAATGGTACGGTACTGAATTATCGGGCCTGCTTGCCATCGGGAAAGCGAAAGATATTCTACTTCGATACCGAACAAAGCCGTTATCATTGCCGAAATGTCCATGAACGAATCCTCAAACTGGCAGGACTCCCAACCAATACAGATACAGAGAATATCACTTTTGTTGGTCTGAGAGAATACACACCCAGTCTTCGCATCAGCCTAATTGATTATGCACTCAGAAAAAGCGAGGGATACGGATTGGTTATCATAGATGGATTGAGAGATTTGATGTACGACATCAACAATGCCAAGGAGGCAACCGATGTAATGACCATGCTCATGTCCTGGACTAGCAATTACGACCTGCATATCCATTGTGTACTCCACCTCAATAAGAACGACAGCAATACACGTGGTCATATCGGTACAGAACTTGAAAACAAAGCCGAAACGGTCTTAATAGTCAGTAAGGATAAACAGAATACCGACATCAGTGAAGTTCGCCCGATGCACATGCGAGACAAGGAGTTCTATCCATTTGCCTTTCACATTGATAGCAATGCACTGCCGGTTTTGGAAGAGGACTACCACGTCACGGTGTATAAGCCAAAAGATCAGCCTCTCACGTCATTGCCTGAGAATGTCCACAAAGAAGTTTTAGATGAGCTATTCAGTCAACGTACTCCTGAAAAATACGTAGATATGGTAAAAGCTCTAAATGAGTTCTATGCGCAAAAAGGCTATAAGAAAGGGACTAATGCCACGAAAGAATTACTGAAGCTTCTATCAGAGAAATCCATTATTACAAAAGATGACGCAGGCTATCATTACAATCCTGAAAGTATCAAAAGTGAAACAAGTAAATAACGAGTTTAAGGTTTAGGTTTAATCGGGTATATATATATTAAACTGGACCTATTGCTCAAAAAATATAGAGCATTATGACAATAGATAAAATAAAAGATATCAGTCTGGTGGAATACCTGACCGATTTGGGTTATCAAGCCCACAAGAAGATTGGAAGCAACTATTGGTTCCTATCGCCACTACATAAAGAGGCAACTCCTTCGTTCAAAGTAAACTGCAATACCAATCTTTGGTATGACTTTGCTTTATCACGTGGCGGTAACATTATCAATTTGGTTCAACGGTTGAATCCTGATATGACCATGCACCAAGTTCTCGTGGCACTATCAAACTATAGTGAGACTAGCAAAAGTCCACAACAAAGTTATCAGCCACTTTCTGATCAAAGAATATCCCATGAGGATGATACAAAGATTGACTGTGTAAAGCAAATCACAAACTGCTACCTTCTAGCTTACATCTATAGTAGGAATATAAATGTAAATGTAGCCTTGAAGTATTGTCAAGAGGTTCATTACACCTTGGCCAGTGGCAAAACCTATTATGGAATCGCTTTCTTCAATATGTGTGGTGGCATGGAAGTTCGAAACAAATATGCCAAACGCTGTATTGGCGGTAAAGATATATCGCTTATCCTACAGACAAATGGTCAACAAACCATGGAGTGCTGTGTTTTTGAAGGTTTCTTTGATTTCCTTGCCTACGTAACAGCTCAGTTGAAACACGATGAGCAGCTGACCTTACCATACGCAATGGACAGCATCATTCTCAATTCCGTTTCAAATACCAAGAAAGCCCTGGAAGTATTGAATGGTTACGACATCATCCATTGTTATCTGGATAATGATGCAGCAGGACGTAAGGCTACCGAAAAGCTCAAAGTAGCACTCAATCGAGAGGTTCATGACCAGTCTCTTCGCTATCGTGACTACAACGATGTAAATGACTACTTATCAAAACATAGCACATGAACCAAATAGAAATTGAAAAGACGCTGAAAGAGCTCAAAACTGAAGTTCAGCAAATCAAGGAACGTATAAAGCAGATAGAGTACAAATTCTTTCTCAAAAAACGCTACCTGACCATTAAGGAAGTAAGTGACTACACCGGTTATACAGAATCGACTATCTACCATCTTACTGGTAGAAAAAAGATACGTTATCACAAGCCCAATGGTAAAACGATACTTATCAAGCGTAAAGACTTGGAGAAATGGATTGAGTCTCATCCTGTAGAAATTATGGATGAACTTCGTGCAGAGCCCTTTCCCATAAATAAGCCATCAAACTCTAATCAAAAAAATAATTCAGATGAATATTGAACAAGCAAAGCGTATCAAGCTGGAGAAATTCCTAAAAAAGTTAGGATTAGAACCCATAGAAGCAAACGGCAATCGCCTTTGGTATTACTCCCCCTTTCGCAAAGAAGAAGTACCCTCGTTTATCGTGGATGTCCTAAATAATGTTTGGTTTGACCAAGGTACAGATAAGGGAGGAAATATTATTGAACTGGCCAAGCAACTGTATCAGACAGACATCATGCCAATCCTTTTGGACAAGATAGATGAAACTGCACCGGCTGTGCCACCTACACATTTCGATGTACTCTCTCTTACTGGACTGGAAGAATCCGTCAAGTGTGTAACCATTGAGGAATTGAAGAGTATCAAGGATATAGCCTACTTTACCTCAAGAAACATCGATTTCGCCATTGCCGACAAGTATTGCAAGCAAATTAGCTTTCGCTTCAACGATAGAGATTGCCAAGCTGTTGCTTTTCCCAATATACATGGCGGCTATGAACTGAGAAGTAATATCTACAGTGGCCACATGCTACCTTTAGCAATCTCAATTGTTCGTATGGATCCAAATGTGATTGCCTCTTCATGCTGCGTATTCACAGACTTTATCGACTTCCTTTCCTATAAGACCCTTCTGGCAAATGGAGAAACAGAAATTCTAGTAGAGAAGTTTGCCGATGTGTACATACTAAACTCACCATCGTTAATAAGCAAGGCCTTGCCCAACCTTAATGCATACTCCCATATCTATTGTTATCTCAATAATGATAAGACAGGCAGAACCATTACTGAAACTATCCAAGGTGCATTTACTGACAGACACGTCGTTGATGCATCTGTAAGATATGCCGATTTTCAAAACGTCAGTACCTATCTCCAGAAAAAATCGTGGCGAAAGAAATGAATTCATACTCGGCACACTCACCATTATTTTATTAAAACCCTAAAAATAAAGCTCTTCATCATCGAAGGGCTTTTTTTATGCCCTAATTCCAACTCTTTGAGTATGAAAACAGAGTGTGATTTTGTCTATTTACTGAAATGCAGTTAAAAGAACGGCTCAAAAGGTAGCTATGTTTCTTTATACGCAAAAACAGCTATTCCTTTGCAGCAGATTTTTAATAACACAAACACGAAAACAAAGAAATATGAGCGTATTTGGAGTATTTGCCACAGTGCTAACCATCATCTATGTGATCTATTATGCCTGGATGATTGGACGAGATTTGTATGGTAAGAAAGACCAGCAAACCACCAAACAAGAAACTTTTGAAGTCGCTACCGAGGAAACAGAGGAAGTGATTACAGAAGTCAGAGAGATGGGTGACGGATTCAGTTTCTCTACCGATCCTGAGGAAGAGCAAACCGAAGTTGAAGCAGAAAACCACAACGAGACAACCGAATCTCAAGAGGAAGAAACGGACGATGATAATAATGCTCCAACGCAAGCCGACCATGCCATCATCACTTTATATAAAGAAGGTATGGAAGAAATCAAACCTGAACATTCAAAAGAATTTGAGAGCAGCGAATTTATAACTGCACTCATGAATATTGATACTGTACCAGGCAACCTGCTAAAGACAACAAGGAATGAATTATAAACCAAGTCTTCGATTACTGACCATCGGATTTGCATTAACAGCCGTCCAAAGACTATCAGCCAAGTGCGGAAATGTAGATTACAGTTGGGGCGCAGATGGGTTGGCGCAGGCACACGACTATGTTGTGACCATGATGCTCTACACGCTCTACCTTATTTATGCGGTGTCAGCAATCGTCTCCATCTACTCCGTCATGCAAATTTATATCAAGATGAATGTCGGTGAAGAAGGTGTAACCAAAGATATCATGACACTCGTGGGTGCCTGCCTTTTTATGATTGGTGCATCCATCGTTTTTCCAGCCTTCTTTGGCTACCAAATATAAACGCGCAACAAAAACGCAACAAACAAGAAACTAATTAGATAAAAAACTCAACTGGCCAGACGAGTATATACACAAACCAAAAAAGTTAAGAATGATCCAGAAAATCAAAAACAAATTTAAGAGCATGGGAAAGTCTCTTTGCTCTTCTCAGAGAATGAAAACAATGGCCTTGATGTTGGCTGTAGGTACAACAGCAGCTTTCGCTCAGAATGCAGCAGGTGATTACTCGGCTGGTACTACCGCATTGGGTACAGTGACCACCGAAATCGCCAAGTACATTCCGTATGTAGTCAAGTTGTGCTACGCAATCGCAGGAATTGTGGCGGTAGTCGGGGCAATTTCAGTTTACATCAAAATGAACAATGAGGAGCAGGATGTCAAGAAATCAATCATGATGATTGTCGGCGCTTGTATCTTCTTGGTGGCTGCTGCTCAGGCACTTCCATTGTTCTTTGGTGTAGGTGCATAAGGCTAATCAAGGATAATACATCCAGCGTATTCATTTTAAACACATGAACAACGATGACCGAAGAGCAATATCAAGATTATCCCATTTTCAAAGGTTTGCAAAAGCCTCTTGAATTTATGGGCGTACAGGGTCGCTACATCTATTGGGCAGCCGGTGCTATTGGTGGAGCTATTGTCGGTTTCATCTTAGCCTACTGCTTGATTGGATTCGTGGCTGGATTGATAGCACTGGTAGTCTCATTGGGAACCGGGGCAGCCTTTATCTTTATGAAACAGAAGAAAGGTCTGCATTCCAAGAAAGAAGGCAAAGGTGTTTTCATCTATGCCCGCTCCAAGAAAGTATAACGTAACAAACAACACAAACACAAAATGAACACAAAGATTCAATCAAACACAAATGTCTAACCCGATGGGCTTCCTACAGAAAACTTACCATGTGTAGTTCTTCTGCAGGCAGCCTATCTTTATTTATTCGCTATGACCATTATTTCCATATTCCTTTTCATCCTTTCATTATTAAGCAGTTGCAGTGGCTCTGAGAATAAAGGGCTCGGAATGCAAGCACAGAATACAGCCAGTCAGACCAGGGCGCATTGGGAGCAGGCTAAAAAGCCTTTCGTCATCAGTTTTGAAGATGACAAAAACTTCAATGAACCACTTTCATTGGGTGTATATGCTCAACTGAACGATGCAACGCAAGAAGAGTGTACAGCATTGGGAGGTGTAGTCTTTGTCAAAAAGGGACGTGAATACAGTTGTGCAGACAGAAATGCTTCTACAACAGACACCACAGCTTTGATTTATGCCTGCTTTCCCTATCATAAAGGATTGACGGCACAGGATACCCTACAGATGAAAGCACCATTTGGGGATCAACTCTTTGCAACAGAAAGCAATCGAAGCTTCACCAGCGTAACAAACGTGAAAATGAAGATGCAAAGTTCGATGGCCAAGCTCCGTATTAAAATGGAAAGTGATGATGTACGTGATATGCTGAATAGTCTGCAAATCATGGGAGACGAGATCTATACCGAAGGAATGTATAAACCATATAAAGGATTATGGGTTTCAAAGGCTATGAATGGTGGTATAAAAGCCAACAGTCATGATATTCTCTTGAACAATGGGCGTAAACATGACTTCTACCTGATTCCAACGGACGTGAAAGGCGTAGTAAACTTCTTTGCAAGAATCAATGAACGCAACTATGCGGTGAAAGCAACCTTGCCTCCTTTGGTAGCTGGAAGCTTGACACAACTCATCCTAAGAAAAGGGAAAGATGGTCTGACTATTACAAGCAGCTGGGTGGAAAGCAAACGCCCCATGTTAGAGTCTCAACCAGTGAATATAGTTGATACGGTGAAAGTTGGTTACTACTTGCAAAAGGAAGGTTATATCAGCAAACAACCAGACAGCAATTCCATCGCGCTTATTATTGAGACCGATGGTAAGCATGGAAAAGCCATTGCCTTGCAAGATGCTTTGGGAAGCTATTGTTTCAGCAAAAAGCCTATGACAAGTAAACAGCTATTTACAACTGTCGATGGCAAGCGAAAAGAAGGTGTATTGAATCCACGCAAAGAAGATGGTGTTGAAGAAGAAAATGCCATCATCTACAAGCCCAAGATGCCCTATTCAGAGCGATGTGCCTTGGGGTATCAGCAAGGAGAAGTGCTGACCCATAAACTTCTCACCAGTTCCAGTTCGATAAATGACATCATTACTCAGGCACACACAGGAATAAACTTGCCAAGAAAGAGTATGTTGGATGAAACACTGAAACACCCCGGAAGCTATGTGCCCTCGTTGGCTGAAATGACCAAGTTCTACTATAGCCTCCATCCATTTAAAGGCAGACCTTTAATGGCCTTGGGTCTTCAAGATCCAAAAGGTGAATACCTCACCTCTACAGAGCAGTCAAGTTCGTCATTTTACATGATTGACTTTGACCATGGAATCATTGCTGGAGGACTATCCAAGCAATATGCCAAGCTCCAATTGAGATTATTTTATTTATTCTAAAACCCACAAACACAAATACATGAATTTAGTATTAGCAGAAACAGTAAACGATAAGAATGGTTCAAGACGACGTATTACAACGCTACCAGATTCTTTCGATATGACGGTTACATTTGACCAAGAAGGCACATGTCTCCTAAATTTTCTGAGTCTCGATGGCTCACTCATTATGTCAACTGCCATTGAAACGGACAAGGACATGAAGGAAATTATTCTTCACACGGATAAGAAGTCGTTGAAAAGAATTGCCAGAAATTTATTGGCTTCCATCAACTATGACATTCTCTACTTCATTACCAACGACAGTTATGAAGATGATGATTTGGATGAACTTCCCAATCAGATCATTTACGCTGATGGAATTAAGGCTATGAATTTGAACTACACCAAATCAGAATGGCAAACCGATTTTGAGTTTGAATGCATTTCTAATATCAGTGTATTCAGAGAGGTGATGCAGAACTCATACTTGGAGAAGCCCTCGTCTGAATCAACCAAGTCCAATAATCCAAACAAGAAAAAGTCATGAAACCATTCATCGTCAGCATTAAAATACCAGGAAAAAGCAAGTCACATGTAGCTCTTCTTCCAGTGTCATTCTGTCTTGTAGCCCATTCACCGGCCAATTCTGATAAGGTATGTGTCAGCTTCAATGATAAAAGCGGGACACTTATCTACATCACTCTTTATCCTGAAACTAAGGATTGCAAGGAGTATCTGAAAGCCATGTCAGATGACCAACGTAAATCGGTGGCTCAGCAATTCTGTGATGATATTCGTGATGATATCTTCGATTTCTTCGCCACCAATAAGGATTGTTATGGTGAATATAAAGAAGCCACCAATCTTATGCTTGATGATTGGAGAAGTTATTGGGAGGATGCCCTTGACACCATCATCTTGGATGCGATGCCAGATTGAAATACAAGTTTAAAATAGAAAATCAATGACCCTATACGTAATATTATTCTTTTTCGCTCTTCTCGGAGGTATGGCTCTTTCTGTAGCCGCCTTCGGGACAGGTGGCAAACGCAAGAAAATCTTTCAGGATATCTATTTCTCCGTGGAAGATAATAAAGGTGTGGGTGTAATATATACCAAGACTGGAGAATACTCAGCTGTGTTGAAGTTGACCAATCCTGTTCAAAAATATTCAGCTAATATCGACAGTTACTATGAGTT
>JAQVJP010000083.1:4299-10962 GCA_028695145.1 Eubacteriales bacterium | reverse complement strand
GCCGGAGAGGCCGGACAAATTGTACAGCAGCTTGAGGAAATGGCTGTTGACGTGAAGACTCGTGGTGAAGATACGGTGCTTGTTCCTGCTGATCAGGTTGACCGTCTGCGTATGGAGCTTGCTGCCGCCGGCCTTCCAGAAAACAGTGCTAATCTGAATATCCTTGAGCAAGGTTCAGGTTTCGGCATAACTGAGGAAGATAAGGCTGTTTACAGAAGATATCAGCTACAGCAGGATTTGCAGAACGCGATAAAAACTTTTTCCTCGGTTTCTGATGCCAGAGTATCTCTGATAACACAGTCTGAGAGTTCTTTTGTAATTCAGGATCGAGTGACGCCGGCTACTGCCGCGGTTTTGCTGACGCTGCGTCCTGGCGCAGAGCTTAGTGAACAAAATGTTAGAGCTATAACTGAACTGGTACAGCGAAGTGTTCCCAATCTTACCAAGGAAAATATCACAGTTATCGACAGTCAGATGAATGTTCTCAGTACTAACGACGGCAGTGAAGAAATGAATGCTGAGAATCAACAGACTCTGCAGTCTCAGGTTAGTGAACGGCTGAAGAAGCAGGTCAATGATCTGCTGCAGCCGGTTTTTGGCGTGGGTAAGGTAATGACCGAAGTCAATGTTAAATTGAACTTCGATGACGCCGTTGTAGAGAGTGTTCGTTTTGAACCTATGGAAGGTTCAACAAATGGCATTATCGCCAGTATCGATCAGATAAGAGAAGTGGCCAATGAAGCTGCTGAGGCCGGCGGCGAAGCCGGAACAGGCGATAATGGCGCGGATGTGCCAGTTTATCCTGTTGTAGATACTGGTAACGCTATTTATGAGAAAAACTCAGAAACCATAAATTATGAAATTAATACGATCAAGGAAACTCTAAGCCGGGCAAAAGGCTATATAGAGGACTTGAGCGTTTCTGTTATTCTTGACAGCCGGGAAATGGAAGTTGGCGACGATTATACCCAGAGCGTTGTCAATCTCGTTTCCGCTGCCGTCGGTGTCGATCCTCAGTATATAGCTGTTGAGACTCTGCCTTTTAACGGTATCGAAGAGACCGAGTCTGCCTGGGCTGAGTATAACGCGCTTAATGAGCAGATGCAGCGTTGGCAGATGATCAGGTTCTTCATCATACTTGGTATAGTTCTTCTGGCTGTTGTGCTGCTGGTACTCTTGCTTATACGCCGGCGTAAAAACGCTGCTGAAGAGGAGGGTGATCAGATGCTTGGCTCACTTAATCCTGAAGCTGTCAGAGCATTTGACGCAGTCGCGCTTGATGGCGAGGAAGAAGAAGGAAGTCCGCCGTTTAAGAAAAAGAAGCAGCGTGAACGTGCTGATATTGAGCAGTATATAGACACAAATCCGGATCTTGTAGCTAATATCATTCGCAGCTGGCTTAACTCGGATTAACCGGCAGGGAGGGGACAGAATATCTGATGGCAAATTATGATGATATGGAAAGAACGCCTCAAGAGAAGGCTGCCATACTGCTGATCGCGCTGGGTAAGGATTATTCAGCGAAGATTTTTAAACAATTGTCCGATGAGGAAATTGAGCAGCTGACGCTGGAAATAGCCAATGTCAGGCGTGTTGATACTGATACTCAGCAGGAAATACTAAAAGAGTTCCATGAAGCCTATATGGCCCAAAATTATATTATGGAGGGCGGTATAGACTATGCCCGCGATATCCTCAATCAGGCTATCGGTCAGCAGAGAGCTTATGAGCTGATTGGTAAACTAACTTCGTCACTGCAAGTCAGACCGTTTGATTTTGCCCGCAAGCTTGACGCTACTCAGTTGCTGAATATGATTCAGAATGAACAGCCACAAACCATCGCCCTGGTTCTTTCATATCTTGATGCCAGACAGGCCGGTTCCGTGCTCAGTTCATTACCACCGGAAATTCAGAGTGATGTTCTGGCCAAGATCGCCAAAATGGGTAAAACCTCACCTGAGCATATTAAGGAAGTTGAGAGGATTCTTGAGAAAAAATTGTCCTCAGCCGGTGTTTCTGACTATACGAGAGTCGGCGGCATCCAGACCAGTGTTGATATCCTCAATGCTGTCGACCGGGGCACTGAGAAGCATATCCTTGAGAGTCTCAGTGATCAGAACAAAGAGCTTGTTGATGAGATCAAGAGTCGTATGTTCCTGTTTGAAGATATTGTTAACCTCAATCGTGTATCTATACAGCGTGTGCTCAAGGATGTCGCGCAGCCTGATTTGGTGCTTGCGCTTAAAGGTGTCAAGAGCCATGTCGCTGACTTCATATTTGAAAATATGTCCAAACGTCTCCAGGAGATGATCAAGGAAGAAATGTCGATTACCGGCCCTGTCAGGCTGAAAGATGTTGAAGAAGCGCAGCAGCGAATTGTTACAATCATCCGTAATCTGGAAGAAGCCGGCGAGGTTGTAATATTAAGAGGAGCGGAGGAAGAACTGATTGGCTAAGATTCATAAGTCACCAAATGTCTATATGGATTCTGAGCACCCGAACAATAAAAACAATTCGGGGATTGGCGCTATTGGCCAGCAGGTTGACGCTGGCCGGACAGGTCGCGAAGAGAATGACTTCGCTGCCCATACCGATGAGGATGGTACACCTGTTGCCGGTCAGGGAAAATCTTTTCGTGATATTTTCCAATCAATTCGCAAAGCTGACTCTGCTGAGGTCGGGGAAGCGCAGACCGACAAGCTTATCAACAACAAGGCAACTACCATATCTCAGGGTCAGTCTTACGCTTCGGCTAATCGTGGCAGTGCTCCAACTATCAATAGAGAAGATGTTTCAGTACAGCAGATACTGCGCCGTGCTGAGGATGAAGCAGAGCGAATAATTGCCGAAGCCAGACAACAGGCTGCTTTGGTACTACAGCAGAATAAACTTAAGGTCATGGCAGAGAAGCAGGCTGGATATCAGGACGGTTTCCGTGAAGGTCAGACAGCCGCTCAGGTAATGTATGAACAGCAGCTTACACAGCTGCAGAAATCATTTTATGAAATAGCGTCTGAGATGAGTCGCAAACCGGAAGAATTACTGTCAGGTATGGAAGATGATCTGCTTGATCTGGCTCTTGATATAGCAGAGAAGGTAATTGGCGCAGAGCTGTCGCGTAAAAATAAATCATATCAGGCCTTCCTTCATAAGGCTCTGAATAACCTGAAAAAACAGGAAAAAGCTACCGTATATCTGAATGATCGCGAATATCAGTTGTTTGTCGCAGCTCAACCTGATATGTTCGCGGATGATATGGGTACCATTCAATTTGTGGGTGATGATAAGCTCCCGCCGGGCAGCTGTCTTATAGAGACTACAAGAGGAAGATTTGATGCCAGTGTTGATGTACAGCTCAAAAAAATTGGCAAGGCCATGAGGGATTGAATTAAATGAAAACTGTGGATCTGAGCAAATTCAGCCAGAAGCTGAATAATATTGATACAGTTGAGCAGAGCGGTTATGTCTGCCAGCTGATCGGACTGACTGTTGAGTCGGTCGGTCCTTTGGCACGCATTGGTGATGTCTGCCAGATTCATACTCTTGATGAGAATACATATATTGATGCTGAAGTTGTCGGATTCCGCGATAATCATATTCTGCTGATGCCTTTTGGCAGTTTGACTGGTATAGGTCCGGGAAGCAGAGTGCTGGCTACCGGCAATTGCCTGCAGGTTCCTGTTGGTATGGGACTGAAGGGTCGTATACTTGATGGACTTGGTAATCCGATTGATGATCTTGGCAAGCTTGATACCGATGGCTTCTACAGTTCTGATAATCCGCCGCCGAATCCACTGACCAGACAGCGTATTCTTGAACCGCTGCCGCTTGGCGTACGTGCTATAGATGGACTTCTGACTTGTGGACGCGGCCAGCGTATGGGTATATTTGCCGGCAGCGGCGTTGGTAAGAGTACTTTGCTTGGCATGATGGCAAGAAATAGTGATGTTGATATAAATGTAATCACACTTGTAGGTGAACGTGGCCGTGAGGTTCGTGAATTTATTGAGAAGGATCTTGGTGAGGAGGGGCTCAGCAAATCAATCCTGATTGTCGCGACGTCCGATCAACCGGCAATTGTCAGACAGAAATCTGCCATGCTTGGTACAGCTATAGCGGAATACTTCCGTGATCAGGGTTTGTCAGTGCTTCTTTTGATGGATTCTCTGACCAGATTTGCCATGGCGCAGCGTGAAATTGGTATGGCTATTGGTGAACCGCCTGTTTCAAGGGGGTACACACCGTCTGTATTTAATGTCCTGCCGAGACTTCTTGAACGCAGTGGTAATTCTGATCGAGGTTCCATAACCGCTCTTTATACGGTGCTTGTCGAGGGTGATGACATGAATGAGCCGGTTGCCGATACCGTCAGAGGTATACTTGACGGACATATCGTTTTGTCGAGAGAACTGGCACATCGCAATCATTATCCTGCAATTGACGTTTTGGCCAGCGTCAGCCGTATCATGCCGGATATTTCCTCGGAGGAACATCTTGATGCGGCCGGCTATTTAAAAAATAATTTGAGCGTATACACAGAATCGCAAGATTTGATTAATATAGGTGCTTACAAAAGAGGTACTAATCCGGAAATAGATCAGGCAGTGATGCTCTATCCTGATATTATCCGATTCTTACGACAGGGCATACAGGAAACAACCGATTTTGAAGATACAATAAGTCTGCTGACAATGCTGAAAGGATCGAGTGACAAATGAAGAAATTCGAGTTCACACTGGAGACCTTGCTTGGTATCAAGGAACGGGAAGAAAAAGACAAACAACGTGAGCTGGCAGATGCTAATGGCCGGTTGACCAGAGCGCAATCGGTTCTCGACGCGTTAATCGAAGAAGAAGATACTCTGCGTAAGGATTGGCAAAGCAGTCTGACAAGTGGTTGGGTCTCTCCGGATTATCGGCAGTATGATCAGTACTTCAATCGGCTGCATGAGCTGCAGGATGAACAAAAAGAACAGATAGCTCAGATTGAACAGGAGCGCGATTTGATTCAGGAGAAGCTTGTCCGAATTATGAATGAAATCAAGTCACTGCTCAAGATGAAGGCTAAACAATATGAGGCATATAAGAAGGAAGTGGCCAGGGAAGAAGAAAAGGCGGTCGACGATATGATCACCTTTCGTCTGAACCCCGCGACGGAAGCCGGAGGATAAACTGTGGCAAACAAAGAAAAAACAAAAACCGGTGCACTTCCTCCCGAGCTTGAGGCAGAGAGGAAAAAAGCCGCTAAACAAGCGAAGGTAGATGAGAAAAAAGCTGCCAAGCAAAAGATAAAAGAGGCAAGAGCCGTCAGGCAGGGTGTCAAGGCAGCGCGTGGGAAAAAAACGAGCTATGCCGGAGCGCTATTTGCCGGTTTCTTCTATGGAGTATTCTTCTTCCTGCTGCTAATCACAGCAGGTGTTGCCTTCTACTATTTTGACCTTGGCAATGTGCGGAATATGGTTATCGGTGGTCTTGGTATTGACCGTGATTCTTATGCGATACTGGAAAACAGACGCAATGAGATTTCCGGGCTCGAAGCTAAAATCGCCGAGGAGCAACAGAAGCTGCAGGCGGAAAAAACAACTCTGATTCAGACGGAAGAAGCTCTAAATACTCGCGAGGATGAACTCGATCAGAAACAGCAAGCTCTGGAGAATCAAGAGGCGCTGCTTAGTGGACAGGCTACAGAGCTCAGCCGAATTATCGAGTTATATGAATCGATGGATACAGCAGCTGCGGCGGTCATACTCTCTGAGTTTGAGCGTGATCAGGATGTGATTCGCATTCTGCGCAGTATCAGCCAGAGTAAGGCGTCACAAATCCTGGCTCAGATTGATCCGGCAAGGGCGTCAGAAATAACAACTTTGATGTTATCAACCGCAACTGAATCGACCACAAATGAAACAGAAGAAGATCAAGTTGCATCATCCGCATCGTCGGGAACTAATAATACTGATGAGCAGACAGGAGGCTAATATGTCAACTGGAAGAATAGATTTTATGACATCTCAGCCCGGCGCCAAAGACTCGGCACGTAGTAACAAGTCGGAGGCAGCAAACAACGGTTTTTTTGAGCAGATATTTTCGTCAGCTGAGCGAGATAACAATAAAATAGCAAGAAAATCTGCTGTCCAACGATCAGATAGCAGCAATTACGATGACAGCCGTCTGGGTCAGCCGGGTAAGCAAGTTGATTCGGTTAGAAACGAAGATGCTATTAGTGATGTTGAGGGAAATAAAGACAATCAAAATCAAACCTCTGATTTATCAGATAAGCATTCTGACCAAGAAGAAGCTCAAATCAATCAAATCGATGCTGAAAATGGTTTGAGCAATCTGCCGGCCTGGCTCATGCTTCGTCTCGATAATATGAAACAGGCGGCATCAGATCAGAAGCTGCAAATAAAAGGCGAGCTTCTAAATGCTATTGATACTTCGGTTGATAGCGCAGCCTTAACAGACACAAAAACTGCCATGACTGATAATGAAGCAAATTATATTGAAGCAGCCGAGGCAGAGACTTTTGCCGGTGATTTATCTGAACAGGGTATGGCACAAAACATAGAAATGGCAGCTGCTGACAGTCAGCAGAAAATTAATATGCCGGCAAAAGAAACTATACAGACTGATTTGACTGATAATATTGCAGTTGGTGAACCGGGTG
>JAQVJP010000083.1:0-4199 GCA_028695145.1 Eubacteriales bacterium | reverse complement strand
TGCTGGTGACACCAAAGTGGATGTCACAAAAAGTGGTTTGCCCATGACGGCGGCTGATGATCAGTTAATTCAAAATGGCAAATTGAGTTCAACCGTTGAAGGAGAAGATGTTTCTTCAAGGGTTTCTGCGGATATGGCAGAACAAGTTTCTACGATATCAGATAGTGATGCGGGTCAATTTGCCGGCAGTGGCAGCGAAGGTGATTCAGCACAAGCGGATTTAGGACAACAAGCTTCTGAGGCTGGACTTAACGTTGAACGTATGGCTTATTCAATGAACCCGGTGCCACAAGAAGTTGAAACAGCGCAGGTGGAGCAGGTTGCTATGCTTGAGCAGGAAGTTGTTCTTTCGGAAACTGATTCTATGGGACGCCAGCTGATTGAACGCATTAACTTGCGTGAATTAGAACAGGCACAGCAGTTGACTGTTAGGCTCAGACCTGATGAGTTCGGCAGACTGGAAATCCGGCTGACACGCAGCAGTGAAGGTCTGATCGCCCAACTGATCAGTGATACCGCGATGACCAGAGAACTTCTGGCGCAGCAGGCTAATGATTTACAGCAGGCACTAAAAGACCAGGGATTCGATATTGTGCAAACAGAGATTCTCTCAGATTTTTCTGATCAGAATCAGAATGATAATAATTTCGCTGCCTGGCAGCAAGCACAGGAAGAGTCCGGCAGCAACAGCAGGATGCATGTTCGTGATACGAATACTTATGGTTTGGAAGACTTATCGGAACAACAAGTGGATAACCAGTTTTCAAAAACTCGCGAAATAACAGGACAAGTTGATTATTTCGCTTAAGAAGGAGGTACAGTATGCCGGTTACAGATGTAACAAATTCAGGACAGGCGGCAGCCCCGCAGCTTACTGAGATAAACCGCAATGTCGGCAAAGATCTGGGTAAGGATGATTTTCTAAAAATTCTGGTAGCGCAGCTGCAGAATCAGGATCCGATGTCGCCGATGGAGGACACGGCTTTTGTCGCGCAGCTGGCTCAGTTCAGCTCGCTTGAACAGATGCAGGCACTAAACAGCAGCCAGACCTTCGGCCAGGCCTATGACCTGATCGGCAAGAATGTTTATTCAACTGTAAATGATGAAAGTGGTCAACCACAGCAAGTTTACGGCAAAGTAACCGGAGTTTTGTCGTCTGGAGGTGCCGCTTATCTTGAAGTTGACGGCGCGAGCTATATACCTTTTACCAATGACATAGTGGTTTATGAACCGGAAGTCGGACTGCCTGAAGTTCCAGAAACCGGTGAAGATGATACTGATTCAGCTGTTGAAACAACGGGTCAGACCGATGTAACAGATACAAATACGGACATAAGCTCTGCGATCAGCAGCGCAGCAGATACAACAAACGATACAGATGCAAGCGATGAGAATGAAATTATTAGCCTGGGCGATCCTACAACCCGGGTCATGGATTATTAAGGAGGATTAAGAAATGCTGAGATCATTGTATTCCGGAGTTTCCGGTCTTAAGAATCATCAGACCAAGATGGACGTTATCGGCAATAATATCGCCAACGTCAATACAGTCGGCTTCAAATCAAGCCGTGTCACCTTCCAGGATATTTACAGCCAGACGCTGAAACCGGCGAGTGCGCCTGCTGCCGGTAGTGGTGGCACTAATCCGCAGCAGATTGGCTTAGGTGTATCAGTAGGTACAATCGATACGATGTTTACTCGTTCTGCTGCTGAGTATACCGGATCACCGCTGGATCTGAGTATAGAAGGTGATGGGTTCTTCGTAGTCAATGATGGCGCGGCAGATTATTTTACCCGCGCAGGTAATTTTACAACTGATGCTGACAGCAATCTGATCAATGCCAATGGATTGATTGTTCAGGGTTGGATGGCTGCTCCGATTACAGCTGATCATGACGCGGATCCTGCTACTCCGGACGCGATAATTGGCTACGATCCCATCGATCCCGCGGACATGACCGCTGCCAATCTAAACAATATTCAGATGCCGGAAGAATATTATGACATTACAATCAGCAAAACCGGCGAGATTATCGGTATTAACTCGATTACTCAGGATAGAGATGTCATCGGACGCATAGCGATAGCTAACTTCAACAACCAGAACGCCCTGAGCAAGATGGGTAATAATCTCTACGATGTCAGTCAAAACTCCGGATTGCCGCAGATCGGCGCCCCCGGTGTCGATGGGACAGCTTATCTGAATCCGTCAGCGCTGGAAATGTCAAATGTGGACTTGGCAAAAGAGTTTACCGATATGATTATCACTCAACGTGGTTTCCAGGCCAATTCACGTGTTATAACAACTTCTGATAGTCTGCTTGAAGAACTGGTAAACCTTAAACGCTGATTGACATTAATAGTCAAGTTTATGCTGTTTTCGACGATAATTTACTAAAGGGATAAGAGAATTATTCTCATGGCAGGAGGCCGATAACATGATCGAACTGACGAGACTCAACAATAAGAGTTTCTATCTGAATAGCGATTTGATCGAAATGATTGAAGCGACACCGGATACCGTCATCACACTGACAAACGGTAAGAAGCTTGTTGTTTCGGACGCGACAGATGATATAATCAATCAGATTGTTGAATTCAGATATCGTTGTTTTCATGAAGGCAGGATGGCCGCGCGATCCCTTAACGACTCAGGAAAAGAGGAAATAGTATGAATTTGTCATCAATAGTAGGAATAGTAGTCGGTATAATACTGATCGTTTTTGGCATAGTTATCGGTGGCGATATAACAAGATATGTAGATCCTGCAGGGATATTGATCGTATTTGGCGGGGTTATCAGCGCGATTATGGTAGCGTATTCTTTTGAGCAGCTGAAGGAAGCTATCCCCAAAATGAAAGACGCTTTTGTCAAACCGGACATTGATCTTGAGAATGACGCTGACAAGATTATTGAGCTTGCCAATACAGCCAGAAGAGAAGGCTTGCTTGCCCTCGATGGTGAAGATTTCGGTGACGATTTTTTGCAGAAAGGCATGGAACTGGTTATTGATGGTACTGATCCCGAACTGGTAAAAGATATCCTCGAGGCCGAAACAGTTCTGGTTGAAGAGAAAGATGGATTAGCGGTAAAAGTTCTGCTGAGCGCTTCATCTTTTTCCCCTGCTTTTGGTATGGTAGGTACCCTGATTGGACTTATCAACATGCTGGCTTTTCTCTCAGATGTAGATACTCTTGGACCAAGCATGGCGACAGCTCTTGTTACGACTTTTTACGGTGTTATTCTGGCAAATATGTTTTTTACACCATTGGCCAACAAAATGCGTACAGCCAGTGAACTGAGACAGACAAGATTGGCTATGATTATGGAAGGTATTCTCTCAATTCAAAATGGTGAGAATCCGAGAATAATAAAAGAGAAGCTTGACGCGTTTATTCCCGAGAGAGCCGATAAGCGCAAAACAATAAACGCGGAAGGAGCAGACCTGACTGATGAAAAAGAAACGATCACAGGATGACCAGGGCGGCGGCGCCAACTGGATGGATACATACGGTGACCTGGTAACCTTGTTACTCTGTTTCTTTGTCTTGCTCTTCTCCTTCTCGACGATAGACGCGGCCAAATGGCAGCAGCTCGTTAAGTCTTTTTCCGGTGCGTCTGGCGTTCTTGAAGATTACGCACCGGCTGATGAGAATGAACCGAGCGGGGTAACGGATCCGATTGACGCGATGCCAACGACAACCAGACCGACGAATGAGACTACAGAACCGGTTGTTACACCTACTCCGACCCCGAAGCCAACACCCGATCCTACTCCTGTGCCGACTCCGGTGCCTACGCCGATACCGACCCCGGTGCCGACAACTGCGAAGCCCACACCGGCGCCAACGCCCGTTCCACCCACACCGGCACCTACGCCGATTCCGGAGTATGTTACGCAGATGGCCGCTCTGTCTAATGAGATTGAACAGGTCGTCGCTAATTCGGGATTAGGGACAGCAGTTGTTATAGAACGCGGTGAGACCAGTATCAGAATCAGACTTATTGCTTCGGTTATATTTGAGCCGGGAACCGCGACACTTAAACCAAACGCGGAAGCTCTGCTTCAGAATGTTTCTGAAATAGTCAAACCTTATGTGCCAATTGTTACTAAAATGTATACTGAGGGACATTCTGCGGGTGATGAAATACCTCCTGAAACCAATATTAACAGCGATCATCAGTTGGCTGCTTCACGC
>JAQVJP010000082.1 GCA_028695145.1 Eubacteriales bacterium | reverse complement strand
GTTTTTTCGCTTAGCATAAGCTTAGCCTCAGCAGGACCAACCAATGTTTCGGTCTGCTTACCCTCTACCCATAAGCCACACCCAGCTAACAACATAAACAAAGAAACAACGGCCGCTATAGCCGCCATCCTCAATAAAAATAAACTTGATTTTGTTTTGATAATACGCAAATTACAAATCCCCATTATAAAAAATAACAACGGTACCTGCAGGCGGATGTCAATCAATACTGGGGATTAGTCCGAGGCACAAACAAGCCCGTAGTCGAATTAAGTTAAACTACGGGCTGAGTTTATCAGATGCGACGAATTAAGTCAATATTTAACAATTATTCACCGTAGGAAGAAAACGATGGCGATAAAATGACTGATAGCACCAGCGTTAACGAAGAAATGCCAGATAACATGAGAATACTTCTTCTCAAGCGCGAAGAAGACTATGCCGACGGTGTAGAAAATCCCCCCTGCAAGTATCAACCAGAAACTGGCCGGCTGGGCTCGAGTCGCGAAGAGGGGGAAACAGGCCACAATCGCCCAGCCCATCGCCAGATATAAGACTATTGAGAAGATCCAGGAGAGCAGATTTTTCTTGAAGCTCAAGCTCTTATAGATCACACCTATCAGAACCAGTGACCACTCGACACCAAGTATAATCCAGCCGATCTTGCCGCCAATAACTGACAAAACAATCGGTGTATAGCTGCCGGCTATAGCGAAAAAAATCGACATATGATCGAGGCGGTTAAGTATTCTCTTATATTTGCTGGTTGCCGGTACACCATGATAAATCGCTGAAGTCGCGAACATCAAGATGAGACAGAGCACAAATATCGCGACGCCTACTGTATCTCTAACTGCCATTCCACCGGTCTGTCTGACAAAATGCAGCAATACAGCCGGCATAGCAAGCAACAGCAGAATTGCCATACTCCCATGCGTAAGAGAATTCCATCTCTCTTCAATTTTTGATTGTGGTCTTGACATTGATTACACCTCTCTCATCTAATCTCATTATATATTTTTTACTATAGTATTACTATTACCTTATGATGTAATATTCATTATTATATGACAGAGTATATCAAATACACCGGTAAAAGACAAGCGTTCCGCGCTAACTTATTGCTCTGTTTGCGTGTATCCTGTGATACAATTAATTAGCAGACAATTGCTGATAAATAGTTATTCGGGAGGAAAAACCTAATGTCAAGGATCAAAGTAGACGTATGCGCGGGAACGCATTGTACCATGATGGGATCTATGGATATTATTGCCTCGATTGAGAGTTTGATTGATATTGAGGAGTTGGGCACTGATTGCGAAATCATTGTTAACCCCATTCCTTGCAACGGCCATTGCGAGCACGGCCTGCATTCGCCGATTGTCATCGTCAACGGTAAGACTATCACAGGCGCTGATAGCGAAACTATCATGTCAGAAATTATGGATATCGTGCGCGCTGAGGGCTGTCTTTGAGTTTTTCATAAATCTGTTCCTACCATTCTCAACGAATTTGCTACGAAGTTGCTAAGGAGTATGTTATGCGCGGTTTATTTACGCCTATTACAAAAATTCGTCGTCAGGTTTTTACCGAGGTCGCACGTTTCGCATACGAGCGTGATCTGGAAAATTCTGACTTCTCATATTTCTACGAATCATCTTACAGAATAATTCCCGGTGAACAGCCGCAGTATAGAGATAGTGTTTTCAAGGAGAGAGCTATCATCAGAGAGAGAATCCGCATGGCTCTTGGTTTATCAATGCGTCCTGTTGATCGCCATCATCCACTGACGGAAGATATGAGGCAGGCAGATACGACTGAAAAATGTCTCGACGAACCGCTGGTCTCTGTTATACCTTTTGCTTGTGAAGCCTGTCCCACGGATCAGTTTTTCGTTACTAATAACTGCCGCAAATGTCTGGCGCATCCCTGCACCTCAGTTTGCCCGGTCAAGGCAATAACCATCGGCAAGAGAGCGGCGATTATCGATACGGACAAATGCATAAAATGTGGCCGCTGCGTTCAAGCTTGTCCTTACAATTCAATTGTGCGTTTTGGCCGTCCCTGTGCTGAAGCTTGTGGCGCGGACGCTATTGACAGCGACGAGCTCGGTCGCGCGGTTATCAATCAGGATAAATGTGTAGCCTGTGGACTATGTATAGTAAGCTGTCCTTTTGCCGCCATTGCTGATAAATCGGAAATATTCCAGCTGATTACAGCCATTAGGAAAAACGAACCGGTTTACGCGGAGATCGCGCCTTCTTTTGTCGGTCAGTTCGGTCCGCTGGCAACACCGGGCAAAATTGTCGCCGCACTCAAGAAACTTGGTTTCAGTGATGTTCTTGAAGTTGGTCTGGGTGCTGATGTCGGCTCAATTCATGAGGCCAGAGAGTACATTGATAATGTTCCGGGCAAGCAGGACTTCCTTGGTACGAGCTGCTGCCCGTCGTGGGAAGCCTATGCCGTTAATACTCAGCCGGAGCTTGCCGGATGTATCTCAAGCTCCCATACTCCGATGGTTGCTACGGCTCAGAAAATCAAGGAAATGAACCCTGACGCTCGAGTCGTGTTTATTGGTCCATGTGTCGCAAAAAAACGTGAAGGTCTCGAAGACGAAGTCAGACCCTATATAGATTATGTTATTACTTTTGAAGAGCTTATGGGTATGTTCGGTGCGAAGGATATTGAATGGCAGGAGCTTGAAGAAGAAGAGTTTACTACCCTTGCTTCGCGCGACGGACGCAATTACGCTGTGGCCAGTGGTGTCGCTCAGGCGATCGTCGATTGTATCAAGAAGGAACATCCGGAGCTTGATGTGCCTGTTGAGAATGCCGACACACTTAAGGAATGTAAGAAAATGCTGCTCAAGGCCAAGGCCGGCAAGTGCCACGGTCATATACTTGAGGGAATGGCCTGCCCCGGCGGCTGCGTGGGCGGCCCGGGTACATTGATGCCAATACCAAGAGCAGGAGCGGCTGTGAAAACTTTTGCCGGTGGCAGTCCTTATGAGACAGCTCTGGACAACCCGGCGGCAACAAGTCATCAAGCCTGATCACAAGCTGGTGCTTGTGTTACATACGTGACGATAACAGCATAGTATAATGATGCTGTTGTGAAAAAATAGACTGACAATATGTCAGAATTACTATCAGGAGGTAACAGACTATGGTACAGGATCTTATGATTACAAGTGTTTGGGCTCGTGAGATTATCGATTCGCGCGGTAATCCTACCGTAGAAGTTGAAATCGAGACAGAAGACGGTTCAATTGGCCGTGCCGCGGTTCCATCCGGTGCATCTACAGGTGCTTTTGAAGCTGTAGAGCTGCGTGACGGTGATGATAACCGTTATCTTGGCAAGGGTGTACTCAAGGCTGTTGACAATGTAAATAATATCATTGCCGATGAACTCTGCGGCGTTAATGTATTCGATCAGGCAGGCATCGACAGTCTACTGCTGAGCCTTGACGGTACAGAGAATAAGGCCAAACTCGGCGCGAACGCTACGTTGGCCGTGTCTATGGCCGCGGCAAAAGCTGCCGCTCAAGCTCTTGGGCTTGATCTATATCAGTATCTTGGCGGAGTGCAGGCACATAAACTGCCGGTACCTATGATGAACATTATCAACGGTGGCAAACATGCTGATAACAGCATCAATTTGCAGGAGTTCATGATTATGCCTGTCGGCGCCGAGACCTTCAGCCAGGCCTTGCAGTGGAGTGTTGAAGTGTTCCATACGCTCAAAAAACTGCTTAAGGACAGCGGCTACAGCACATCCGTCGGTGATGAGGGTGGTTTCGCACCTAACTTCGAGAGTGATGAGCAGGCTCTTCAGTTCATCGTTCAAGCTATTGAAAAAGCTGGATTCAAACCCGGTCAGGATTTCTTCATCGCGATGGATGCCGCGGCAACCGAGCTCTATGAAGAAGCTAAGAAAGCCGGCAAAGAAGGCCAGTACCTCTTCTGGAAGAATGGTCAGTACAAGACACGTGAGGAAATGGTTGATTTCTGGGCAGAGCTGGCAGACAAGTATCCGATCATCTCACTCGAAGACGGTCTGTCTGAAGATGACTGGGAAGGCTGGAAGATTCTTACCGATAAATTGGGTAGCCGTGTGCAGCTCGTCGGTGACGATCTCTTCGTAACCAATACCACACGTATCAGCAAGGGTATCGACCTTGGTGTTTCCAACTCAGTACTGATCAAGGTTAATCAGATCGGAACTCTGACAGAAACACTACAAGCGATAGAAATGTCTAAGGATCAAGGCTGGACAGCAATCGTATCTCATCGTTCTGGTGAGACCGAGGACGTCACCATCGCCGATATCGTTGTCGCGACAAATGCCGGTCAGATCAAGACAGGTGCGCCTTCAAGAACAGATCGCGTTGCCAAATACAATCAGCTGCTGCGCATCGAGGAATCACTTGGCGAAGCTGCTGAATACGCAGGCAAGAAGGCTTTCAAAGTAGGATTCTAAGAGAATTTCCGGCAAGTTTACTGTGATCGGTGTTAATAAATCGATTAAACACAAACTTCACTTATAGATATAAAATAATGGAGATGTCTCGATTCAGTTTCACTGAACGGGACATCTCTTCATTTTTTCTTCTTCCTTGTGCCATTGGCAAAAGGATTCTTGAGAATTGGTCTTGGCGGCAGCTCGATCGATTCAAGGATTTTCCTAAGATCGGGTATCTTAACTACAGGCATAACGAAATGAGGTCTTCTGCCATTAAGCCATCCGCGCAGACGATCGAAGCTCTCCTGGTATCTTAGAGACTGCATATGGGGAAAAGCACGCAGCAAGCGCCTTTGTATATAGCCGATCTCACGTACCTGTTTACGCCAGATTATGAAGGATTTTGCAATCACCGCCATACGCTCCTGGATACCGCCGGTAAATTCTGAGCCTCTTACTCTGGCCATGGATCTGACTTTTTCCAGTTTCATCAGAGTCTCATTCAGATTGACTGTAGCTCTAATTGTGAAAATCAAATCTGTAAGCATGACTACAAACATTATCACGGCAATAGTAGTACTCAGAGCTTGCGATGGTCTCTCCACGACGCGTTCAACGGCCGGATTGATTACATAAACAAGCAACAGGCAGAGAAAACCCCATCCAAGCGAAAAAATGAAACAAATGCGTCCGTGCAGATTCAGCGGAAACATGCTGTAATCCCACCAACGATTGTGGAACAGCTTCTCCATGGCCCAGCCGGTAAAGTATTCAAGAGTTGTCGTTAGTAATATTGAAACTGGGAATACAATATACCAATGTTGACTAAATGGCTGCAATACAGCCAGAACAAGCAGCGCACCGAAGCCATATACGGGAACAAACGGCCCGTTCAGGAAGCCGCGGTTTACAAGTTTCTTCTCCCAGACACTGTGAAATATCGATTCCAGAACCCAGCCAATCATGCTGTAAACAACAAATGTCTGATAGAGTCTGATCAATTCCATTACCGTGAAGCCTCCTCCAATATCGCGCATTTACCTTATAACAGTGCCAGCTTTGGTGTCATGTGACAAGACTGATCGGTAAAAAAACTGTAATTAATTGGTTTAATATGCCGAAAATCAACACTTGAAGCCATAATCATCCGAAAATAGCGGCAATGACCATGTCTTGTGGTTTGCTGACCTGCTCGACCTGATGATATTATATCCCTGATTGTATTCACCAGGACAGAAAAACACACAGCATGAAAGGAACGGTATAAGTATGCAATTGGAAGCAGTGGAACTGATTAAGCGTTTTGGCTCTAATCTTGTTCTCGATCAGGTAAGCTTCAGCGCCAGAAGCGGAGCGGCCATGGGTCTGCTTGGTCGAAACGGCGCCGGCAAAACAACCACCATCAGAACTATTATGAACGTATTCCCGCCGGATAGCGGCGAAATTCTCCTTGACGGTAAGAAGCTACGCCATACAGGCAGCAAAATAGGTTATTTACCGGAAGAGAAAGGACTATATCCCAAAATAAAAATTGGTGATCAGCTGATATATCTTGGTGAGCTGCGCGGCCTTAGTAGAAGCAAGGCAAAAGAGAGTATGATCTCCTGGCTCAAACGTCTTGATATGATGGATATTATAGATAAGAAGCTGGAAACACTATCCAAGGGCAATCAGCAGAAGATCCAGCTGGCTGTTACTCTGTTGGCAGACCCGGAAATAGTTATTCTCGATGAGCCGTTCAGCGGCCTTGATCCGGTAAACTCGCAGCTTCTACGTGAAATTGTTCATGAGCAGGTGAACCAGGGTAAAATCGTGCTGTTCTCAAGCCATCAGATGAACTATGTCGAGACTTTTTGTGATGATCTGGCACTGCTGCATCACGGTAAAATAGTTCTCTCTGGCTCTATTCGTGAAATCAAACGCAGCTATGCCAGAAATAAAATCAGGATCGGTCTGGCACCGGACAGAAACGGACGCAATTCCACGGATATTATCTCCAGTCTCAAATCAAGCGGCAAATTACCATCGCAGGTCATGTCCATCGAGCCGGTTAATGGCGACTGTGTTGTCACTCTTAGCAGCGAAAACGCCCGTAACGATTTGTTACAGGCACTGGCAGCAGCCGAACTTGAAATCGAACAGTTTAATATCGTTGAACCAACGCTCGAACAGATATTTGTCGAAAAAACCGGCGACGACACCGTTGTCACAGACAGCAAGGAGGTGCGTTCATGAACAGACAATTTTTTACAGTTATGAAATTTGAATTCATGACCTATCTTCGTAATAAAGTATATGTTGGCATCACCCTTGCCGTTGTTATACTGATGGCCATAGGTCTTAGTCTACCGGCGATCATTTCAACGGTACAAGACATGGGGGTCGATTTCTCATCAGATGATGAACCAACGGTAAGCGACACCATCTATGTCGTAGATAAGACCGGCCAGGCTCCGGATACTGAATGGTTCGCTCAATTAAGTGATACCAATCTCTGGGAAACAGCTACCGAAGATAAAATTGATGAAATCAAAACGCGTATCGATGAAAAAAACGCCAGCGGTCTACTCATTATAAATGAAGCTGATGACTATACCTGGGTTATCAGACGAATGGGCATGATGGAATCAGGCATGCCGGCACAGTTCCAGACAGCTCTTGGCCAGTACTATCGCGCGCTCTTCCTCAGCGAACAGGGGCTGGACGAAACCGCTATCATGTCCGCTCTTCAGGAGCCGCAGCTCGAAATTGTCGAAATCGTCGAAGAATCCGGAAAATCGATGGAACAGACCTATTTCTACACTTATCTGCTGCTCTTCCTGCTATATATGACGGTAATGATGTATGGCCAGCTCGTCGCGACATCGGTCGCCTCTGAGAAGAGCAACAGAGCCATGGAAATGCTGATAACTTCGGCCAAACCTATGAACCTGATGTTTGGCAAAGTAATAGGTTCAGGACTGGCGGGACTGGCTCAGATCAGTGTCATGCTTATAACAGCCGGTGTTTTCTACAAAATCAATGAAGCTCATCTTGAGGCTATTTCCATAATCAAATCGGTATTCAGCATGCCGCCACAGATTATCTTCTACACAATCCTCTTCTATATCACAGGGTACTTCGTATACGCCTTCCTCTACGGCGCGCTTGGCTCACTGGCCAGCCGCACTGAGGATATCAATACCAGTATCATGCCAATAATACTAATCTTCATGGTCGCCTTCTTCATCGCCTTTTACGGCATGATGTCTCCGGAGACACCTCTGCTTACAGTGGCCTCTTTTATCCCCTTCGTTTCACCGATGGCCATGTTTGTCCGTATCTCTATGACGGAGGTGCCTATATGGCAGATCGTAGTTTCTGTAGCGCTAATGTTCGCGACAATCTGGGGAACCGGCTGGTTGGCCGCGAAAATATACCGCATAGGCATCCTGATGTACGGCAAACCGCCAAAAATCAAGGACTTGGCAGCGATGCTGCGCAACGCCAGATAACAAAACGACACCGGCAGAAGCCGCTACACCTACAATCAATCACAAAACGGAGCTGAGGGTTATCCCCCGGCTCCGTTTCATTTATCGCGTATTTATCTATCGTGTATTCCGTTTATTCTGATAATCTACTGCTTCAACCAGCGCTGATTATTTGCCACAATTACCTTCATCAGCGTACTTGCAGATAAAAGACTTAAGCTCATCCATCGGCAGCGGTTTACCAATCAGGAAACCCTGTCCCATCTTGAAACCTGCCTCCTCAAGCAGCTCCATCTGTTCCGCGGTCTCAATGCCCTTGGCACAAACATCAATATCCAGAACCTGAGCCATCTGCAAAATACCAACAATCACCTTAAGCTCCAACTCATATTCAGTGATGCCTTTTGTAAATTCCTTGCTCAGCTCAATCATGTCAAACGGCAATTTTCGCAACAAATCAATATTGGAGTAGCCTGTACCAAAATTGCTCAGGACAAGTCTGATACCAAGCTCATCATGCAGCTTCTGCAAATTGTATATTCCAGTTGCGTTAAGCGGCTGAGCTTCACTTAGCTCAAACTGCAGATTATTATTATAGATACCGGTCTTCTCAATGAGAGCGGTCAACCGCTCTATGAACTCCGGTCTGTTTGCCTGAAAAGCGAGAATATTAATAGAGATTGTGAGATTCATCTCGAGGTCCCGCATCAGACGGGCGCCATCTATAAACGCGTGTTCCAGAAACCAGGAGCCGAATTTCTTAGTCAACTCTTCATCCGCTTCGATCACCGGGATAAAAGCTTCCGGTAAGATCGGCTCTTCGTCTTCAGACAACATCAGGTCAACAAAGACCTCGTATGTATTACATGTATTACGGCCAAAAGTCCACTTCGGTTGTCCAAACAATTCAAATCGATCATTGTTCAAGGCATCTAAAATCTGTTCTCTTGTTACCTTAGTCATGGCTGGAACCCCCTTGTTGCTTATTCATCCGGTTTTTACCAGAGCTTGTAGTTATATTATACGATACCGGCAGGAATAAGCAATTTAACTTATGTGCATTTCACACAAATGTAACGGGAGTGTCTTAAAATCAGATTGAAGCCGCAAGCTGCGCCAGAATCCGCTCAACGATGTAAACAGCCAGTGATGCTCCAAGCGCCACTGTTAACAGACTTCGTCTGAACCAGCCGAGAATCAGGGCAGTAACAAGACCTGCCAGAGCCGACCAGACGGACGATGTAGCGTAAAATATCGCCGGAACAGTCATCGCGGCCAATACAGCGTACGGCACATAGAAGAGAAAAGATCTTACGAAAATATTTTCAATGCGTCTGCGAACTAAAATTAAAGGCAGCATACGTGGCAGCCAGGTAACAGTGGTCATTACAATGATAGCCAGCAATAGATATTTATCATTCACGTGATTTCACCTCCAGGATTAGCCGAAGATGTTCTGATCGGAGCCAGCACAGCGCCGGCACAGGAAGCCAGAACCGTACAGATAATAATTCGCCAGCCCAGCGGTACCATTGACAGCAGTGGCAGGTACTCAAACATTATACTCAACAAGGCAGCAAACGCGACCACAAAAAGCACCGCACGTGAACGTCTGGCCTGAGGCATGATAATCGCTACAAACATCGCATACAACGCGATACTTAGAGCACTGCGCCAGGAAACAGGTAGAATATAGCCGGCCATGGCCCCGGACCAGGTACCTGCTGTCCAGCCAACTATCGGCAATGATGACAGTCCCAGCATGTAGAGCAGACTCAACTCACGCTCACGCATAATCGCAACTGCATAGACTTCATCAGTAATGCCGTAGCCGATTAATATCCGCGAGATCAACGACATATCCGGAGCAAGTCGCTGCGATAAGGATAAGGACATCAGCGAATAGCGAAGATTTATCAACAGAACAGTCATAGCGATTTCAAACCAGGGCGCACCGGTAAAAATCAACCTGACTCCGGCAAACTGTCCGGCGGAAGTTAAATTGGTAAAAGACAAGACAGCGGACGTCAGCGGCGCTATCCCTCCCTCGGCCGCGAAAATGCCAAAAGCAAAAGACACAGCGAAGTAGCCAAGCCCTATTGGAAGTCCGTTTCTGACACCCGTATTGAAGTCATTTATACGTTCTGTTTTGTTCACAATTGTTCCTGCCTTGTGATTAAAAATTCCAAATGATTATACCACAAACAAGAATCCTAATATTTTAAACAGAGATGATGACTATATTATATAATCAAATAGTTTTTTGATACCTATTTTTCTATTTTCAGTACTTTTTCGCTTGCTGATGCATCTTACCCTGATTGGGTTATTTTCTTTGTCAGGTCGCCTTAACATAGACCATGGTTCCATTGCTCTATTATTTTTTGACGTAGCGATTTACTCTCTATGGCAATATTTCACAACATTGACAATAAATACAATTGCACTTCGTCTGGGAAGCGCAACTGGATTTGCTATCATTTACACTTTACAAGCCGTAATGCTGAGTAATCTATTGTTTTGGGAATCACAAGATACTATGAGTTCAGTTAAGATTAGTTTATTGTGGATGAATCCAATAGCTCATTTAGTATTGGATTGGCATAGCTCATTTATATCGGATGTTGACAAGTATATTAATAAGCTGTCACTTTCATTTGATATTTTATTCTCAATTCTAATTTTCTTCATAATAGGTATTATAGTCACTTTGTTAAGCTGGTTAGTTGTAAAAAAGCATCAATTAATCAGTGATTCGGAAAGGTAAATATATGGAATTAAAAATTATTAATGTTTCAAAATCACTGCAACGGAGATTAATTCTAAATAATATATCAATCGATATGGTAAGCAGTCGTGTTTATGGTATTGTTGGACGAAACGGATCTGGTAAGACAATGCTCTTCAAAGCAGTTAGTGGACTCATGAATATTGACAAGGGCAAGATACTTGTTGATGGGAAAGAGCTTCATAATGATATCGCCGTAATCCCGAATCTTGGAATTGTTTTGGAAAATGCAGATCTCTATCCAGAGTATAGTGCGGTTGAAAATCTGCGGTTATTAGCGCGCATCAAAAATGTTATTGATGATAATGATATTTTTCGTGCTATTGAGCGAGTAGGCTTGGATCCAATGCTTAGGCCGAAATATAGCGTCATAGAGCTACCGGCCTTGCCTGTCCAAAAACAGCCGAATATAATGACAACAGGAAACTGTTGAAAGGAAAAAAGAAGACCCC
>JAQVJP010000081.1 GCA_028695145.1 Eubacteriales bacterium | reverse complement strand
TATCTGAAATTGAAAGAAATAATGGCATAGAGGAGGCTGAATAAAACTGTCAGAATCTGCCCCCAGACATCGCCTTTTGCCACAAAAATAAGCGCTGTAATACCGACAAGAGACGCCATTAGTGTAAGCGGGTAGAAATTGCCTGATAGCAGATACGATCCACAGACAACAGTAATCGAGATCAGCCAGAGCCGCCACTCTAATTTAGTCAGTTTTCGAAATGGATTACGTAGTATCATTCAATACCTCAGTGTCTGCACAAGCAAAAAGGATGGCCCTCAGGATCAAGCAGTGTTATAAAATGGTCACCACCATATTGACTATCAGGTTTGCTGGCGCCAAGCCGCAATGCCCGCTCTACTGCTTCCTCTAGATGATCTACCTGGAAATCCAGGTGCATTTGTTTCTGCTGCAGGCCATCAACTTCCGGCCAAACCGGTGGCACATAAGTAAAATCACAACCCATAAAGAGAATGATCAGTCCGTTCTCAGCAATTAGGGCAGGATTGTCGTACATTACAGTCTTTTGCCAGCCAGTCAGTGCTTCGTAAAAAGAGCATGTAGCCTCAGGATCATGGCAGTCGATGGCAAGATTACCGATGCTGGCATGGAAGCCACGCTCTTTATCTAACAAATAATCTTCTCTTAGAATCGCATAGATAGAACTATCTACAATACCAAGATTATTGATATTGTTCTGCCGCATTGTGCCCTCATATTTGAGGCCGCATTTCATCATCACCCTACCGGAAAAAGCATTGCGCGGATCATGTTTGGCTTGGATCCGGTTTACGCCTACTTGATCGAAGAAGAATCGAATGAGTTCTTTTAGTGCTTCAGAGACATAACCCTGATTCCACCATTTTTTGCCAATACAATAACCTATTTCAACCATGCCTATAGCATCATCCAAAGCAACTACACTGATACCACCTATGGGCTCGCCTAAGGATTTTGGCACGATAACCCATATATAGGAGTTGGGCTTGCTATATGAATTAATCCAATCATCAATAATGAACTGAGAAGCGTCGATATCGGTATGGGGCTGCCAGGTCATATACGTAGTTACTTCCGGATCACTTGCCCAATTACGATACATATACTCCGCGTCACCGGATTCGACTCGGCGCAGCAGCAGACGTTCAGTTTCAAGTGTGATAGTACCTTTATGATTGATTTGTGACTTAATTTTCAATTGATCGGTCATATTATTACGCTGCCTTTCTATATGTAATTGTTGCCAGCTATGTTTATGGTAAGGATTCAATATAGAAGGAATTGATCTCCTGCATAAATGACTCATCCAGCTGCTGTGCTAATTCCCGATCGACTGTTTCATAGAATTCCTGTTTTATATCATAGGGAATGTTTTGCTGATGATGATCATAGAGAGCACGGTAGGTTTCATTTATATCATCAATATATTCTATTGCTTCATCTGATCGAAAGAGACTGTTATGTCCGTTTTGTTTCTCCTGATCACAAATCATAAGCTTAACGTGATCAGGTAAATTCTTGTCCATATTCGCGATAATAGAACTGCCTTCGAATAGAACCATTTCATCCTCAGTGCCGTGGATCAGCATAACCGGTACATCATTAGAAATAATGGCATCAGAGGCAGACAGAGACGCTGCCTGGCCAAAAAGCAAGTGCTGATAGAGCCATAAATAGGGAAATTGGATATATATGAAGCTGCCCATCATGCTCTTTCCTTGCTCGAGTACTATATCCATAGGCCCTTCAGCTCCGGCAACTGAAACCACACCGCTGATATCATGTTCATAATACAGAACAGTTGAGACAGCATAACCTCCCCAGCTATGGCCAAAAAGCATAACTGGCAATTCAGAAAAACCTGGCGTCTCTTCGACATAGGTCAGCAGAGAGTCAAGGTCGAGTAACATTTGCGGAAATCCACGTGTTGTTTTCCCCTCGCTGTCAAAGCTGCCAGTGGAATCATATGCGAGGACCCGCCAGCCCTGATCAACAAACCAAGTGATCTGAGGCAGATAGCTATCAGCGCCGCCGCCGATTCCATGAGAGACAACTACAAGACCACGGTCGTTTTCTGCACCGTATTGATAGCCCTGAAGCTTGTTTTTGCCGGACATAAAATTAAACAATTGACGTGGATAATCTTCCTCGAGATCCTGATAACGAAGATTGGCGGATACTGTCTCGTCATGCCTCTCATAACGCGGAAACTGCTTATCATATACTATTTTTGTAATCGTTATGGAAATCACAGAGAATGCCAATATTATGACTGAGGCAAACAACATGATTCTTACAAATAAACTCTTTGAATGTGATTTATCATTTTCCGTCTTACTCAATTGTATTCTCCAAGGCGCTGCTGTCTAAATAAATTCGGTCCAATTAATGTTCTCTATTTGAGTGAACCTCTTGTAGCCCATTCTGAATGCTCTGCAAAATTCATGAAAATACGATCAATAGGCAGATCAGCTATTTCGCTTAATGCTTTGAGCACTTCGGAGGAAAACAGAGCTTTTGCCTCCTTAGGGCTCTCTTTGTAGAGATGTACTTGAACCATTGCACATTTACCGGCCTCGCCAGCGAAATACATAGTCCTGTCATCATCGATTTGAATCATCAAAACGGCTTCGCTTTTGCCAGGGAGCAACGCTATTTTCTCGCCAAGCATAGCTCTTAGTGATTCGACTTTATTGTCGTCTAGTTTTTCGGACATGCTGATTTTAATGTAAGGCATAATAAATTTCCTCCGATGAGTGTTTGTGGCTGGACTACTAATATCTAACTAAACCATTCTAACATATGCAAAAGCCGGCTTGGAATCACCAGGCCGACTTTTGCCAGTATATAATTTATGAAATTGTTTTGAAACTTACATCTATTTGCACTGTATTAGTCTCTCATTATGTCGATCCAATCTTGTGGAATGGCTTCCGTGCCCAGCTTAGCACCAAGCAGAGCGCCGATAATCATAGCTCTGGTGGCTGAATCGCCGCCGATCATGACATTGAGCTTCATTGCTTCCTGATAATTTTCGGTATGCTTAAGTACCGCAAGCATTACAGGTAGAGCATGCTTGGCATGGCAGCTCTGACCAAGATTTTTCGCAATTGTTTCTGCTGTGAAATCCTGTAGAGAATTAGCTGTATCGAATGCTTCATTGATCAGGTTCATGTCATATTCATCGTCAGAGACCATCTGAATTCTGGCCATGTTAAGCGTCTCGAAAACTGACAGATGTGACTCGTTTTCGGGTTTGTCTAAGATTGTTTGCAGTGCGCTCGCAATAAGAACGGTTATTGCTGTTGCCTGCCTGCTGTCATGCGTCATCCTACTCTGATCAATGGCGGAAATAATAGCCTGCTGTGCATCTTCGAGCCAATAATAAATAGCCGCGATTCTGGCGGTTCCGCCAAGCTCATCCGAGCCTGAACCAAACAAGAGATCGCTTTGAAGTGCGGAAATAGTCTCTCGACTGGCTCCATCCATGTAGCCATCATATCTGTTCATAAATCTTAGCCAAGCTTCCCTGTAGCGATCAGGATCATAAATGCCGTTGTTTTCTGACAAAAACTGCCAAAGATGGCGAGCTTGATCACCGTAGTGAGTTTGATCACCTAACTTCTTGTTTTTGTGATAAGTCCCCGGCAGAGGATTCTGAGGCTTGTTGTAATCCGGAAAACTCGACTTCAATTTTTCAACATCGTATATCCAGTGACCGCCAAGGACAAAAGCATCACCTACAATACTTCCCAGCCAGAGTGCGTTTCTTCTGCCGGTTTTATTAATATTATTAATGTTCATATATGCTTCCTCCTATCATAATGATACCAACCGGTACAAAAATTGCTGCCGAATTAGTATTGGTTTTGGAATATGTAATAATTAGAGTATAGTACAATGTCACTAAGATTTTGGTGACATATCTCCCTGTGTGTATATTTGTTACGCTAATATTCGGAGGTAGAAGCAATAAGCACGCTTTTGCCAGAATTTGAAAAGGAACAGCCGATTCCAGAACAAAAAATGAATCTGGAATCGGCTGTCATACGATTTAAATGTTCATCGACATTAAGTATCTATAAGACAATTTCTATTCAATTTTCCCGGATATATAAGCAACGGCTTCGTCGAGGTCGTTCTTGTGTACATAGACTTTGTACTCATATGCATATTCCATATTCTCGCCAAAAGTCCCAGTGCTTGCTTGTGTTCCGCTGAACGCTGAAGGGCTGTATCGGTTAATTGATTTGATGTTATAATCAATTCCTTTCGCCGCGAGAATATGACACACTCTCGCTTGCTCTTCCATAGATGATGTAAAAATTAGCTCCCTTCGATTAAAGATAGTGATCATGTCATAATAAATCCTTTCGTTTTCAGTTTCAAATATCAATTGTGCTGCCTGCTGAAGCGAATGGGCCTGGGATAACATCAACCCCACGATGATTGCCGAAGAAATCTTTGTCGAAACGTATAGGTGTACCATCTGGATTTTCAAATGAAGCTTCCGGTTCGAAGGCTTTTCCCAGTATTTCAGTGTGAACCATTCGATCGCTGAAATCCTTGATCTGCTCATACAGATTTGTCTCAAGCAGGTACCGGCCATCCTGTTCCTTCAGTTCAACCTTGATTTCCTGGTCGCCGCCGTCAATTTGCAGGGCATTTATCTCATTCTTATTTGCCTTCGCACCGTTTAGATAGACATTACCCTCGCACCAAACCGGCAGATGGCTGAAATGAACGGATTCCAGCGCGCCCATGTTCGGACGGTTGGTGAAATCAAATTGCGCGATCCATTCATCGTAGGTTGGGTATTCATCAAAAACATGAGTTCCGACCTGCCTGTTTTCCGGTTCTGCTTTTGAATCCTGATCACCGAAAACAGTGTAATCATCAGACGGCCATTTCTGGACGAAGATATTGTTATAGAAACGGTTATCGCCATGAAGAATAGTCTTGAAGCCCATAACTTCGGTACGGTGTGGCATGTGATATGGCGTGTAACGCCAGGTTGTTCCACCACCGACACTGGTAAAAGCTCCGCAAATAAGGTTGTGTACCAGTGCTACCCCTTGTGTTGCCAAACGAACGCTGGCATCAGATAGCATGATATTGTTATCGATAAGTGTCGGACCATGGCTGACCTCGATGAAAATGTCCTGAGACATCATGCCGCCTGCAAGATGTTTGGCAAATGAAGGGCGCTGATTATCGTGCAACAGATTCTGGGTGAGCCTGGTACCCTGAACTTCCCAATCACACCAGATACCCATTGTGCAGTGGTGAATATGATTGCGGCGCATGATAACATCAATTGCCGCGTGCATTTTGATACCGGAAATTTCTGCTCCGCCGAGCTCCATCATATTGTTTATATGATGGATGTGATTATCCTCAATAATACTGAACACACCACCCATTCGTCCGATAATGCCGCCCTGCTCACAGTGATGAATATTACAACGACGGATGATATGGCTGCCGATTGTTTCCTTCATCCAACCATGATACTGACCGCGACAAACCGCGTCCCGCTCCATCTGCGTGGGACTCTTAACATACTTGTTAGTGAAATAATGATCATTATCAGGATCATGATATTTACCCAGAGAAATTCCAGAGCACTTGCTATTGGAAATCTCACAATCCTCAATGATCCAGCCCTTGCTCCAATGAGGACCGATCATGCCGTCTTGAAAAGCCGCCGGAGGCGCCCATGTAGTTGCCGCCTTATCAATCTTGAAACCACTAACCGTGTGATAACCAATACCTGTTTTAGAAGGGAAGAAACACATGCGGCGGACATTAATCTCTACATTTTCCTGATTGGGATCTTTGCCCTGAAAATTAGCATAAATGATAGTCTCATCAGATTTATCATCCTGCTCAGTATACCACTTATAAATAGAATCCTCCGGCACCCAACTGCATTCATATACTTCGCCTTCGATACACTCATCAAGAGTAACTGTTTCATACAGTGCTTTGCTGTTCAGATACACACAACCGGTATGTTTGTTTGGTGTAGAGAAATACCAGTCTCCGTAAACAAGAGTTGTATAAGGATTATAGCTGCCGAATAGACTGTTCGCCACACGATTAACCCAAACATTTCCATCATAATGTTTCCAGTTTTTCAATTCTTCCGCGCCGGTAATAACAGCGCCAAGAGCAGTTGTGCTGGTATAAGTTATCCGTGCGTCTTCCGTGCCTGCATTGATTGGATCAACGTACTCGCGATAGATACCCGGCGCAACCAGAACCTCATCACCGGGAAGTGCCAGTTTCGCCGCTTCGCTTATTGTCCGGAATGGACTTGCGCATGAACCATTGCCATCCTTAGATGCGTTCGCGTCTACATAATATTTCATTTTTGTTACCTCCCTGATTATGCCGTGCTGGAGCACGAAAGCTATACATATGTATTGTAAGCCATACATCAGTTTGGTTTGAAGATGTAAAATTAACAAATATAATTGGCTAAAATATCTGTTTTAACGAAAGTAGGCTTTGTTCATCAGTATTTTCTTAAGGAAATACTGATGAACACTTAGGTCTTCTGTTAGCTCGGGATGAAACGCGGTAACTAAAATGTTTTTGTTCTCGGCAGCAACTTTTGTGCCGTTGACTATAGCTAATATTCTTACATCACTTCGAACCGTAGTAATATAGGGTGCTCGAATAAAAGTCATAGGGATTCGACCGATATCGGCAAATTCTTCCTCTATCATGAAACTACTTAGCTGTCGACCATAAGCGTTTCTTTTTACTGTAATATCAATACCGTCGAAGCCTCCCATTGGATTATCAGCGGTGTTTTTGGCAAGCAGGATCATGCCTGCACATGTACCGAATACAGGCAAACCGTCACGGATGAGAGATTTGATCGGATCAAAAAGCTCTGTGTCAATCAATAACTTTCGCATCACAGTACTTTCGCCTCCCGGAATAATCAGACCATCAATATTACCGATAGGATCACTCTTTTTTCGAATTTCAAAAGCTTCAGCATTTAATTTGGTGAGCGAAGATATATGTTCGGCGAATCCTCCCTGAAGCGACAAAACACCAATTCTCATACGCCGCGTTCAGCCATCAATAGACTGATTTCTTGTTCGTTGATACCTACCATCGCGTCTCCCAAATCTTGAGATATCTCCGCGAGAATCTCCGGATCGTTGTAATTCGTAACAGCTTTGACAATTGCTTGTGCTCTCTTTTTCGGATCTCCTGATTTGAAAATACCAGAGCCTACAAATACACCTTCTGCACCAAGCTGCATCATTAGCGCAGCATCGGCAGGTGTGGCGACTCCTCCAGCCGCGAAATTGACTACAGGCAGACGACCGTTCTTATGAACATAGCAAACGAGTTCATGAGAAACCTGCAATTCTTTGGCTGCGTTGAACAGCTCATTTTCAGGCATGTTCTGAATACTTCTTATTTGCTGGTTTATTATTCTGAGATGGCGAACCGCTTGAACGACATCACCTGTTCCTGGTTCTCCTTTTGTACGAATCATTGATGCTCCTTCACTGATTCTACGAAGAGCCTCGCCGAGGTTTCGAGCACCACAGACAAATGGTACATCAAACTTAGTTTTATCAATATGAAACACATCATCTGCAGGTGAAAGCACTTCGCTTTCGTCTATGTAGTCAATCTCGATCGCTTGAAGAATTTGCGCTTCCGCGAAATGTCCGATACGTACCTTAGCCATGACCGGTATTGAAACCGCTTCCTGGATACTGCGAATCATTTTTGGATCACTCATGCGCGAAACACCACCCGCCGCCCGGATATCTGCAGGAATACGCTCAAGCGCCATGACTGCACATGCGCCCGCATCCTCAGCGATTTTGGCTTGCTCAGGTGTTGTAACATCCATGATTACCCCGCCTTTTAACATTTGTGCCAGATTTTTGTTAAGTTCATATCGATTATTCATTTTGTTACTCCCGTCTATTTGATTACCTTCAAGGATTTATTTATTATAGTGAGTAACTGACCATGTTAAAAGGTTCAGATATTGATTTTTTGAAGGTATCAGATGGAGGTAGCCTTGTGTACAAGCTTTTGCCGGTGTTAAAAAGAGATGATCAAGAACCATTGTTTTTGCAGTTATATTCGCAAATTAAAAACGAAATAGTTAATGGGAATTTGAAGAGAAATGATAAACTTCCATCGAAACGACAATTAGCAAATAGTCTTCAATGCAGCCAGAACACAATTCAGGCTGCATACAACCAGCTTGTTGATGAAGGCTATCTTGTTTCTCGGCCTAAGAGCGGTTTTTATGTCGCGGAAATTGATGGCATTCTTAATATTCAGAGTGCTGCGCCTGTTGCAACAGAATCAAAGAGACAGCATAGTGATGTGATATTTGATTTTTCTTATCAGGGGGTGGATTTGTCGCATTTCCCTTTCGCAACATGGAGGCGGATAACAAAAAATGTGATTAACGAGTCCGATAAGGAACTACTACAAGTGTGTGATCCACAGGGATACTTCGAGCTAAGATCCGTCATAGCAAGATATTTGAAACATTCCAGAGGAGTCAGTTGTTCTTCGGAACAGATTATCATAAGTTCTGGGACCGAATTCTTAATTCAGCTTCTAATTCAGCTTTTCGATAGAAGATTTGTTTATGCGATCGAGAATCCCGGATATGAGAAGCTGCCGATGATTTTCAGAAGCAGCCGTGCCGAGTTCCGATCTATTAGCCTCGACAAATTTGGTGTTAATCCTGACGAACTGGTTCGTAAACATGCTAATATCGCATGTATCACGCCTTCTCATCAGTTCCCAAGCGGTATAATAATGCCAATCACCAGACGTATAGAGCTGCTTAACTGGGCCAATGAAAATCCAGACAGGTACATCATTGAAGATGATTATGACAGTGAGTTCAGGTATTCCGGCAAACCTATTCCATCACTTCAAGGTCTTGATGAAAATGGCAAAGTCATTTATATCAGCGCATTCTCAAAATCGCTCTCGCCAGGATTAAGGATTAGCTATATGGTTCTGCCAGAAAAACTTCTGGAAATTTACAGGAAAGATCTCAATTTCTATATTTGTCCTGTTCCGACAATTGAACAAAAAGTAATGCAGCGTTTTATGGATGATGGACATTTCGAACGGCATTTGAATCGGATGCGAAATTTATACAAGCAAAAAAGAGAAAAGCTGGTTTTAGCAGCCCGGAAGGAGCTCACTGGCATATCAATCGAAGGCGCAACTGCAGGTCTTCATCTGGTTCTCAAGGTAAACAACGGATTGTCTGAAGACCAGCTAATTCAGAAAGCCGAAGAGCATGGCATAAAGGTGTATGGGATGTCTCGTTTTTTACCGGAAAAAACGCCTGGAAGTCAATCATGTAAAATAATAATCGGCTTTGCCTCGCTGGATATTATGGATATTGATGATGCGGTGTCGCGCTTGAGCAAGGCCTGGCAGAAGCACTGACGAGAAACAGCTCGGGACTCATTGATTCCACAGTTCTTCGAAGTTATAGCCACTTGCATCCAAGCCGGAAATTTGAATCAATCCCGTAGTATGCTCATATGTGCCATCGTTGATGACTGCATATAGTGTGAAATCGCCATCTAAGTGATCGATCAGGACGTCACTGACACAGGTTCCCTGATTGTAGATTACAGGGTAGGTCGAGGATTGACCAAACGAATCAACTTTCTGAACATAGAAACTAAAGTTTTCGTTGGCAACACTGGGGCTGAAAAGCACGCGTATTTTCTGATTGGAGAGCTCTGGATAAAGCTTCAAGCTGCTGATGGTGATCGGATCGATGACCTGTTGAATGACAGCAGGGAACAAATGCCGCGATAATGTTGCCCCGCCTGCGAATCCAATGATTAGGCTGAGAACAAGCGCAGCGAACCAGCGCCAGACAGGACCAGTTTCAGCACGGCCGGTATCGATCTGAATTATATCAGCCTCGGGTGTCTCGTCTTTTCGACCGCAAAGTTCATCCAGAGAACTATCGAAAACGTCGCTGAGCAAAATCAGCTTGGCCAGATCAGGCTGAGATTCGGCAGTCTCCCATTTTGAAACAGCCTGCCTTGAGACGTTGATTTGATTGGCCAGTTGCTCCTGTGACAGACCTTTTGCCCTGCGTAGGCTGATAAGTTTTTCATTGAATTTCATATATAGCCTCCATGTGTGCCTCGTTTATTTAGTCGAAACTATTTTGCCAAAAACAGACGGTGAAAGCTACCACGTTGGCCTTGAACATCCGCAACCAGTAGTTGCGAACCTACAACATATGTGAAATAACTCCTAACACAGCATGATTGTTCCATGTAGTGAAACGAACATTTGGGGTCATGTTGTTTCGTTCAAATATTTCTGATATTTCGGCTTTACCTCCTTTTTCCAAGAGTATAAAAGGATCGTTTACAAGCTCAGCAACAGGGAATCGTTCAGAATCTGCGCATCGGTGGTTTTCAGGCAAGATCACTAGAAGATTATCTCGTATTGAAAAAGGCATATCTTAAATACATCCTTGCCCTTCTCTTGTTTGGATCAAATGGAACCGTAGCGAGTCTTATTTCATTATCAAGCCACGAAATAGTTTTCCTTCGTACTTTGATGGAAGTCTGCTGCTAATATTAATATTCAAATTGACCGGAAACAAATTTGATTTGCCGAGCAACAAGAGCCATCTGATATTTCTGGCCATTTCCGGAGTCGCGATGGGGATGAGCTGGATGTTTCTCTATGCGGCTTATCAGCAAATCGGAGTCAGTATCGCTTCACTGGCTTATTACTGTGGACCGGTCATTGTAATGGCAATGGCTCCGTTGATTTTTAAAGAAAAACTTACACTGGTAAAAGTCGCCGGATTTGCAGCAGTTCTTTTTGGCTTGCTTTTAATCAACTTTCAGGCTTTTCGCGAAGGAAAAACGACACAGGGAATAATGTTCGGCATTCTTTCTGCCATCATGTACGCGGTATGGTGATTTTCAATAAGTGTGTTTGGCAAGATAAATTTCCCCCAGTTCGGAAGTTAAGAATTCCCCCACCCCGAAGACTAATTGCTACTGCATCTTAGAGTGCTGCAAACGATAACTCTGACCTTCGTGCATCAGCAATAATCCATGGTGCACCAGGCGGTCAAGAATAGCCGTTGTCAGCTTCTGGTCATAGAAAATGGTATTCCATTCATCAA
>JAQVJP010000217.1 GCA_028695145.1 Eubacteriales bacterium | reverse complement strand
ATCCTCTGGCTTGGACTTCGGTTTGCACTGATCAGATGAGAGCCCTCGAAGCGAACTATGATCGATTTACCGAGGCTAATACTGTCCCTCTTGGTTTAAGTGTAGATCCGGCCGCAAGTAAAAAAGTTTGGTCGGCTGTACTCTCAATCAGAGAGACGAGTCTTCTTAGTGATTTCTGGCCACACGGCAAGGTCGCGAAAGACTATGGCATTTTTATTGAGGAGGATGGCATCTCACAGAGAGCTAACATTCTCGTTGATGAGGAAGGAAAAATTGAATGGTTCAAAATCTATCCGATTTCTGAACTTCCCGACATTGAAGAAGTCTTCTCAGTTATAAAAAAGCCTTAAGTAATTCGTTTTTTGGATTAAAACTGGTATCATAGTAAAAGAGGCTGTCGAAATTATTCGGCAGTCTTTTTATATTCGCATTTTTATTCGCAAACATTAACTAAACTGCTATAATCCTTTTAAGAACTAATGCTCATAATTTTTCATCGCAAACTTAATCGTTTGGGTGTCAATTAGGAATTGCTAACATAGTCGATCCATATTTCGTTCTATTGCGGAGGGAGGGCTGGCTTATTTATCATCGAAACTCTCTTGACAAGAAAACTCAAGAGCAGCGAGACCGCGAACTGGCGGCTTCTCTTACTGCTGACAACATTGAACTTCTACCATATCTGCCTTATCTGGTGCAGGACATATTTGAGCTCGGATCTTCACCTGCTGATATGGAAGAACTGTTGCGTGCAAATACTGATATAGGCCCCTGGTACAGAGTGCTTGATCTGGCATGTGGAAAAGGCGCTGTCAGTCTTTATCTCGCTGCCAAATTTGGATGTTCTGTTAAGGGTGTTGATTTCATGCGGGACTTCGTTGATGAGGCTAACAGACATTCAACTGAGAAATTCCTCGATAGATTATGTGTATTTGAGTGGCAAGATGCCAATATCTCTGTCGAAAGCGAACGCGGTTACGACTTAGTTATTCTCGGAGCAGCCGGCAATATACTTGGAAATCTTAACCAGACTATTCATAAGCTGCGCCAAACCGTCAGGCGCGGCGGTTATATACTTATTGACGATGCCTACTCTACTGATCATGAGCGAACTCCCTATCATACCTGGCAGAATTGGTTGGATGCTTTTTCCAACAACAATGTCAAATATGTAGCTCATAAAACCTTCGCCGGCGATAAGCTCGAGCAAATCAACTTTACAAATCAGCAGATGATCATTCGGCGAGCCGAGGAACTCAAGCATCAGCACCCGGAGCTAACTGAGTTGTTTGATAATTATGTATACTCACAACAAAATGAGATAGATGAACTTGAAGGTGACCTGATCCCTCTAACCTGGCTGCTGGTCAAAGAATGAAGATATACCTTATCGGGTATAACAGGTATATAAATTAAACTTTTATACCTATAAGGGTATAAATTATCATTAATAGGTTTGATGTCTTAAATAGGTAAGCAAGCATTTTCAAAAGGCAGTAAGGGACTACGTAGAAAAAAACTGAATAAACGTTAAGACGAAGATGCAAATTTTTTCTACGGCCTATTGATTTTATACAATTGATTTGATACAATTCAATTGTGCACAAAACATATTCAAAATATTCACACCATACCAATACATTCCTGAGATGAAACATTCAGGCAAAAGCGAAAGGAGCAAATAAGATGTCAATTTATGATTTCAAAGTGAAAGACACCCAAAAAAACGAAGTTTCCATGAGCGGTTATGAGGGCCAAGTTCTACTAATCGTTAACACTGCTACAGGCTGCGGGTTTACTCCTCAGTACAGCGGATTATCTGAGCTCTATGACAAATATCAGGGACAAGGTTTCGAAATTCTCGACTTCCCCTGCAACCAGTTCCTCAATCAGGCGCCAGGCAGTGATGAACAACTCGCGAGCTTCTGCAAAGTCAACTTCGGCACCAAATTCAAGACTTTTGCCAAGGTCGATGTAAATGGCAAAAACGCCGAACCATTGTTCACCTGGCTAAAAGAAAATGCCCCAGCTGATCTTGAAGATAGTGAGGCAGGCGAACTGAAGAAGACACTTAAGCGATTGAAACAAGCAGTTGTAGGCAAAGATATCAAATGGAATTTCACAAAATTTCTCGTGAATCGCGAAGGTAAAGTTGTGGCTCGCTATGCTCCAACTTTTAAACCAGAGGACATCGAAGCGGACATCAAGAAGCTTCTTGATGTATAATCCCTTTTGTTAATCGGTATGATACGTCATAATAAATAATCTGAATCAGGTCGGGAGTGGTTGTATGAAAAAAAAGAGCATCGCAGATAACTCAAAAAAACAAAATAGTAAGCAGGCTAACAGCACAACTGAAAACAGACGGGTAATTAGCTGCGGTGACATCAGCACGTTACCTGGTGATGAAGCGCTTCTGCTGAGTAATCAGCTTTGCTTCCCGCTATACGCAGCGTCGCGCCGGGTGATACGTCTGTACACACCGATTCTTGAAGAGCTCGGATTAACTTACACACAATACATTACAATGCTGGCACTCTGGGAAAATGATGGACTCGCTGTGAAGGAGCTGGGGCGTCTACTCTATCTTGACTCCGGTACGCTAACCCCGCTGCTCAAAAAACTTGAGCAGCAGGGCT
>JAQVJP010000216.1 GCA_028695145.1 Eubacteriales bacterium | reverse complement strand
CCATCTTCGTTAAGAAGATCAGACGAAGCGTGCACATATTCAATTTTTCCTATGAACATCTCGTGTGAACCAGTAACAATCGAATCAACGATAGTACATTCAATATTTACCGGACAATCTGCTATGATAGGCGCGTTTACTTTTGACCCGTTTTCAAGTCTGACTTGCATTTTGGCCAGTTTATCTTCATCACGTTTGCTGTGGCTGCCAAGATAATTGAATATTTCTTTATATTTCTCGTCTACAAGATTCACGACAAAACAACCGGATTCTTTGATATGGAACCGGCCACCCCAAATACACAATTTTCGACGAATTATCGAAGAAAATTTCTGTTTAGTTCTATGAACCATTATCATATTTGAACATTTCTATGGTTTAATATTAACGTGAGTTTTTAAAGGTAAGTTAACTGTAAGGTTGGATTTGAAACGGAGGGGATTAAATGTCAATTAATAGCTTTATGATTAAGACAATGTTCGCAAAAGGTGATAAGAAGCGAGATGCTGGTTTGACGACACCATCAGACATACAGCGTTTCGATAATATTTCTTATGGATCACATAAGAAATGGCATCTTCTTGATGTTTACCTACCTAAATCAATACAAGGTAAGCTTCCGGTAATCATGATAGTTCATGGCGGTGGCTGGGTTTACGGTGATAAGGAAGTATATCAGTTCTATGGTATGAGTCTTGCTCAGCGAGGGTTTGCGGTGGTCAATTTCTCATATAGATTGGCACCAAAACATAAGCACCCTGCTCAGCTTGAAGATGTCAATCGAGCTGTATCATGGGTCCTTAATGCCGAAGATAAATATCGTTTTGACAAGACTAATATTTTTCTGGCCGGTGATTCAGCCGGAGCCCATTTAGCATCGCTTTTTACAAGCATATGTACCGATTCTTCATATGCTGCTAATTACAGCTTTGATGTTCCATCCGGGTTTGTGCCGCGTGCTGTCGCACTAAACTGTGGAGTATATGATGTTAACGCCGCTATTGAATCTACCGGCAAACTTCAGCTTAATCTGATGCGTGATCTGCTTGGACGAAATTATACAAAAAAGCAGCTTGAACAAATAAATCCTTGCAAACATATATTCGAAGGGTATCCACCAACTTATGTAATGACTTCCACAGGTGATTTTCTCGTCAATCAACCGCCCTATTTAATTGAGGAATTTAAGAAGATTGGGGTTGAACACATTTTCAAACTCTATGGGAGTGACGAAAATAAACTGCCCCATGTATTTCACTGTGATATGAAAAATGAAGATGCACATAAATGCAATGACGAAGAATGTGACTTTTTCCGGGAGCATATTGTCTGATTGTAAGTACTGCAGCAGCGTGCTAAAATACAGGGGATTTTTTATGGCCGGCGATAAGCCTGGCCGCTTCGCGACCAAGCTAATGAAGTGAATGAGAGGTTTTTATGAAACAGGATATGATTCTAATTTTAGATCTCGGCAGTGATGAAAATGCCAGATTAGCTCGAGAGATAAGAGCTCTTGGAGTTTACAGTGAAATACACCCTCATGATATAAGCGTGTCTGAGCTTGCTGCTCTACCGAATGTGCGTGGCATAATTCTCAACGGTGGCATCAATCGTGTTATAGATGGAGTTGAAATAGATGCGTCTGAAGCAGTTTATGCCAGTGGTTTGCCACTGCGTCTTGCAGATCATAAGCAAGAAGCTGCCTGGCCTGAAGATGAACAGGCACGCAAAGCTGAATTGTATGAATTTGTTTTTGAAACCTGTGGAGCACAGCCGAATTGGAATACTGAAAATTTCATATCCGACCAGGTTGATCTTGTGCGTAAGCAAGTTGGAGAATCAGGCAAAGTATTACTTGCTCTCTCCGGCGGAGTTGACAGCTCAGTAGTTGCCGCGCTCCTGGCAAAAGCCATCGGCGATAGACTTACATGTGTGCATGTTAATCACGGTCTTATGCGCAAAGGTGAGTCTGAGCAGGTTATCAAAGTCTTCGGTGAACAGCTCGGGGTTGACCTTATTTATGTGGATGCTGTTGATCGCTTCCTTGACAAACTTGCTGGTGTGACTGATCCGGAAGAAAAACGTATGATCATCGGAAAAGAATTTATCAGGGTCTTCGAGGAAGAAGCCCGGAAGCTAACAGGTATTGAATTTCTTGGACAAGGAACCATTTATCCTGATATCATTGAGAGCGGTACAAAAACGGTAAAAGCTGTCAAGAGCCATCATAATGTTGGCGGCTTGCCCGAAGATCTTGATTTCAAGCTGGTTGAGCCGGTAAAAATGCTCTTCAAAGACGAGGTCAGAGCTGTTGGTTCTGCGCTCGGACTGCCTGACAGCATGGTACATCGTCAGCCTTTTCCCGGGCCGGGACTCGGTGTGCGCTGCCTCGGTGCGATCACACGCGACCGTCTGGAAGCAGTGCGTGAATCTGACGCTATTTTGCACGAAGAACTTGCAGAAGCAGGACTGGATCGACATATATGGCAGTTTTTTACAGTCGTTCCCGACTTCAGATCAACCGGGGTAAAAGACGGTAAACGCAGCTTTGATTGGCCTGTCATATTACGTGCGGTAAATACAATAGACGCCATGACCGCCGAAGTCCCTGAACTGCCATGGTCAGTACTTCAGAAGCTGACCGCCCGTAT
>JAQVJP010000008.1:11447-44660 GCA_028695145.1 Eubacteriales bacterium | reverse complement strand
ATTAACGAACAAACATTGGTATTTGTGCCCAAAATTCTGGCGGTATTGCTTGCTCTTGTTATTTTTGGCAGCTGGATGCTGACAACACTGATTGAGTTTACGATCAAGCTGTTTGAGAGCTTGCCAACCTTGATGTCCTGAGGAGTGTAATGGATACTGTTTTGAAGGTAATGACAGCGATAAACAGCTTTCCGCAATTAAATTTGCAGTATTGGCCTTATTATTTGCTGGTACTGGTAAGATCATCTGGTTTTTTCGTGCTTTCACCAATTTTTGGCCGCCGCAATCTTCCGGTGAGATTCAGATTGGGCCTTGCTCTCATTTTGTCTGTCATGTTTATTCAGTTATATCCACCGGCAGAGATATTTACTTCAGAACCATCAATTACGTATGTTCTATTGGTAATGGGTGAGGTTTTGGTCGGACTTATCATCGGCTATATTACTATAGTGTTTTTCGCTTTGCCGGCTATAGCCGGGCAGGTAATTGATATTCAGCTTGGCATAGGTATGGGTGCTGTTTTTGATCCGTCGATGGGTACGCAGACAACTTATTCCGGCATGCTTCTTAATATAGTCATGACTGTTTATTTTTTTACACTTGATGGACATCTTAAGCTGATCAGAATTCTTGGGTTGACTTATGAGCGGATACCTGTTGGTGAAGTTCGACTTAATCCTGTGCTGCCAACTGTGGCTATGGAGGCTTTTTTTCTTATGGTTATGCTGGCTGTGACGCTTGCTCTGCCGATAATTGCCTCTGCACTTGTCAGTGAGGTAACTATGGGTGTGCTGATGCGTGCTGTACCTAATTTTCACGCATATATGGTTGGTATACCCCTGAAAATAATAATTGGACTGGTAGTGCTGTTTGCGATGCAGCCATTCTACCTGAATTTTCTGGACAATGTGTTTAATGAAATGTTCCAGGCAACTGAGAATATGATCGCCGGATTGGGGGGATAAACAAATGCCAGGTGGTGGCGGTGGAGAAAAAACTGAGAAGGCGACACCTAAGAAGCGGCGTGACGAACGTGAGCAGGGGAATGTCCTGCGCAGCCAGGATATGAGCGTCGCGCTGCTGCTGATAAGTACGGTGTTCGTTTTTAAACTCCTTATAGGTAACATGGGGCACGGTATAATGGATGTATTCTATGAGTTCCTGCCCGGTGCGGATATTGGTAATGAGACACTGACTGTCTTGTCCGCTATGCAGTTTTTCCAACGCCTGCTGCTGGATGTCGCGCTGATAATTTCGCCGCTGCTTGCTTTTACCATGCTCGCGGGTGTAGTTGTCAATCTCTTACAGACAGGTTTTTTGTTTACCACCAAGACACTGAAGATCAAACCTGAGAAGATTAACCCGATCTCGGGCGCCAAGCGCATGTTCTCAAGTAGAGCTATAGTGGAGCTCATCAAGTCGCTTGGTAAAATAGGTATTATCCTGGCAATGACCTGGGATATCATCTATAATGATTTGCGGCGTCTGCCGTCGCTGATGGGTTATCGTTTGCCTGTTGCCCTGGCCATGATAAGCGAAATGCTGTTTAATCTGGCTTTTCGCGCCTGTGCCGTGTTGATTGTGTTGGCTCTGTTTGATTATCTCTACCAATGGTGGAAATTTGAGAAAGATCTCAAGATGACGAAACAGGAGGTCAAAGACGAGTACAAATTAACCGAAGGTAATCCGCAGGTAAAAGGGAGAATTCGTCAGATACAACGTCAAATGGGTATGCTGCGTATGATGTCGGATGTCGCCCAGGCAGACGTAATTATCACCAATCCGACACACTATGCTATAGCGCTGCGCTACGATAACAGTAAGGACAGCGCGCCCGTGATTCTGGCAAAAGGCAAGAACTATGTGGCTCAGAAGATAAAAGAACGTGCAGCGGAGCATGGAATCATAACAGTTGAGAACAGACCGCTTGCACAGGCTCTATACAAACAATGTAAAATAGGTCAACAGATACCGCTTGACTTGTATCAGGCAGTGGCCGAAATATTGGTCTATGTAGCCAAGGTGAAAGGAGGACAGAGCTGATGAAATTTGCCGACATTCTGATAGCCGGAGTTGTATTCGTTGTTATCATATTAATTATCGTTCCTCTCAGCCCTGTATTTCTTGACTTCCTGCTGGTTGTCAATATTTCTCTGGCTGTTACAGTTCTGCTCCTGTCGCTGTTTACCAAGGAAGCGCTTGATTTCTCTGTTTTCCCACCGCTGTTGTTGATACTTACATTGTTCAGGCTGTCTCTGAACATATCATCAACCAGACTTATACTTGGCAATAATGGTGAAGCCGGAGCGGTTATTAAGACTTTTGGTGGTTTTGTAATCGGCGGTAATATTGTTGTCGGTGTTATCATATTCGCTATCATCATTATTATTCAGTTTCTGGTTATTACCAAGGGTTCTGAGCGAGTAGCTGAAGTAGCGGCTCGTTTTACTCTCGATGCTATGCCTGGTAAACAGATGGCAATCGATGCTGACCTAAATTCCGGCCTTATTGATGAACAACAGGCAAAAGTCCGCCGCTCGAAGATTCAGCGGGAAGCTGATTTTTACGGCGCTATGGACGGTGCCAGTAAATTTGTAAAAGGCGACGCTATTGTTTCGATTCTTGTTACGATTATTAACATTGTTGGTGGTATTGTCATCGGCATGATGACTTCAGATCTGGCAATTGACGAAGTAATAGCCAAATATACATTGGCTACAGTTGGTGATGGCTTGGTCAGTCAGATACCTGCTCTTATGATCTCAACAGCTACAGGTATTATTGTTACCAGAGCCGCGTCTGAAGATAATCTTGGCGCTGAAATCTCAAGCCAGCTGTTTAGCCAGCCGACTGTGCTCTACGCCGCCGGTGTCATAATCACAGCACTTAGTCTGATTCCCGGACTGCCTAAACTGCCGATTTGGATGATCGGAATATTTATGGTTGTGCTGGCGACGATTATCAGACGTAATATTCTCAACGCACAGGCCGTTCCTGCTGCTGATACCGCGGTTGAGGAAATCGCGCGTGAGAGCCGAAAACCGGAAAATGTTGTTTCACTTCTGGGCGTTGACCCGATCGAACTTGAGTTCGGCTATGGATTGATACCGCTGGCTGACGCCAATCAGGGGGGAGATCTGTCAGATCGAGTAGTAATGATCAGGCGCCAATGTGCTATGGATCTTGGTCTTATCATTCCAGGCATACGTCTGCGTGATAATGTTCTACTAAAAACTAATGAGTATGTCGTACGAATTCGCGGCGAGGAAATAGCGCGCGGTGAAATTATGGCTGATCATTATCTGGCTATGAACGCGGAAGAGAGCCGCTTGCCGATAAAAGGCATTGAGACTGTGGAACCTGCGTTTGGTTTGCCGGCATTATGGATTTCACGTTCTGAACGAGAGAAGGCAGAGCTTGCCGGCTATACAATTGTTGATCCACCGTCGGTTCTGGCCACACATCTATCAGAATTACTGAAGCGCCATGCTAATGAGCTGCTCGATCGTCAGCAGGTTCAAACCCTGGTGGACAATCTCAAACAGTCACAGCCGGCGCTGGTAGATGAAGTTATTCCCAAACTCTTCACGCTTGGTGAGGTGCAAAAGGTGCTGTCGGGCTTGCTAAGAGAAGGTGTATCGATCAGAGATATGGGTACAATTCTTGAAACATTATCAGACTATTCGGGTGCTACACGTAATCCCGACATGCTCATAGAATATTGCCGACAAAGACTAAAGAGAACTATTAGTAAACGTTTTGTTGGGGATGGCATAGCGAGGGTTATAACACTTGACCCTCAGCTGGAACAACTGATAATCGAAAGGCTAAGACAAACAGAGCAGGGCTCTTTTGTCGCGCTTTCACCGGATCAGATTCAGAAGCTCCTACACAACTTACGCTCAGCGCTTGAACGTATGATGTCGGTCGGTATAAATCCGGTTGTGCTTACTTCACCGGCTGTCAGGCCACATTTTAAGAAAATGGTCGAGCAGATGTCCCCGGAACTGGCTGTTTTGTCATATAATGAAATAGACGCAGCCATCGAAATACATGCGGAGGGGATGGTGAGCATAAGCAATGGATGAACTCTGGAGAGCATATAAACAAAATGGTGACCAGGAAGCAAGAAATGAGCTGATAATGCATTACATCTCGCTGGTTAAGCGTGTTGTCGGCAGATTGTTCCCTGCCAGTAGAACGTATCATGATTATGATGATCTAATCAGCTGTGGCGTGCTTGGATTGATTGATGCTATAGATAAATTCGACCCTGAGCGCGAAGTGAAATTCGAGACATATTCGCAGATTAGGATCCGCGGCGCGGTCATAGATTATATGAGACAACAGGATTGGGCTCCCGTGCACGTCAGAACCCGTATCAAGCAGGTTGAGCAATCGGCGGATGATCTTGCTCAGCAATTAGGCCGTGCTCCTGCCGATCAGGAAATCGCTGACTATTTGCAGATGCCGCTCGATGATCTGCAATCAATATTTGGTGAAGCTCATTTCCTCAGTGTGCTGCACCTTGATGAACTGCTTACAGATGCTGTTACGGATGAGTATCAGTTTAAAACAGATCCAACATTTGATCGTGAACTCGAGTCAAGAGAGTTCAAACAAATTCTGGCAGAGTCTATCAAGCAGTTATCTGAAAGGGAACAGATAATTCTGAATCTATACTATAACGATGAGCTCACACTTAAAGAGATAGGTGCTGTGCTTGATTTGACGGAGTCAAGAATATCACAGATTCATTCAAGTATTATTGTTAAACTAAGAAGCATGATGAAAAAGGTACTGCCATATAATTAAGAAGCTGCTATTATCAAATAGCGCAGCAATTAATGAGAGGATGATACGATGATCAGAGGTTTATACACAGCGACCACCGGAATGTTGACTCAAGAGAAAAGAATGGATGTTGTTATCAACAATCTGGCAAACGCGACAACTGTAGGTTATAAGCAGGATAATCTTTTATCGAGATCTTTTGATGATCTGATGATTGAACGAATGAATGATCCGTCAATCGTACAACGAACAGCTGATGTTGGTCCTCTTAATACTGGTATTCATATTGACGAAGTCATTACAAATTTTAATGTTGGTTCCTTGCAGGAAACCAAGAGCAATACTGATCTCGCGTTGCTTGGAAATGCTTTTTTTACTGTTAATACAGCAGACGGTGAACGCTATACGAGAGCTGGGAACTTCCAGGTTGACGCGGATGGCTTCCTGACTACGGCTGCAGGTGACAGAGTGTTGGGTGAGCAAGGGGAAATCAATGTCGGCAGCACCGATTTTGCCGTTGATCTTAATGGAAATGTTCAGGCAAATGGACAGTTAATTGATCGTTTGCAGCTCGTAACTGTTGAAGATACAACTACAATGCGCAAACAAGGCGGTAACCTCTACAGCCTTCAGGAGGGTGTTGTACAACCTGCAGAACAAGCTCAGGTCAGACAAGGTTTTATTGAGATGTCAAACGTAGATCTCTCAAATCAGATGGTAAATATGATAGAAATTCAGCGAAGTTATGAAATTAATCAGCGTATGATCAAGATTATGGATGAGAAACTTGGCAAAACTGTCAATGATCTTGGCCGAGTTTGAGCCGGAGGTAAATAGATATGTCACAATCCTTATATACAGCCGCTGCCGGCATGGTAGCTCAACAAAACAAAATTGACACATTGGCAGATAATATTGCCAATGTGAATACTCAGGGATTCAAGCGTAAGCGCGTCGATTTTGAAGATACTATGTATCAGGCTATGCGTAATCCGGCTGAACCACAAAGTGAAGAGAACTTATTGCGAGGTACCGGTGTGCTGACAGGCGCGACTACAACCAGCTTGATGCAGGGCCCGTTGATGGAAACAGGTAGAAATCTTGACGCGGCTATCAGTGGTATGGCTTTCTTCGCTGTTCAGGATGCCGATGGTCAGGTGTTGTATACTCGCGATGGAGCCTTCCAGACAAGTGAAGAGAACGGGCAGCATTTTCTTGTAGACGGTAATGGCCGTTATGTGCTTGACCAGAACCTGCAGCAGATTATATCAGCTGAACCGCTTAATAACCTTACGATAGGCAGTGCCGGTGATATTACAAATAATGGTCAAAATATCGCGAATCTTGGATTGTTTGATTTTGTAAATCCGCAGGGTTTGTCTGCGGCCGGCAGCAGAACCTGGGCAGAGAGTGACGCTTCTGGAGAGGCTGCTTTGGCCGCTGATTATCAGATTAGACAGGGTGCGGTTGAGGGGTCAAATGTTGATCTGGCTGAGGAAATGACGCAGTTAATTGAGGCGCAACGTGCGTATTCACTTCTTAGCCGCGCTATTACAACAACTGACGATATGAAAGCGACAGCTAATGAGATTCGCCGCTAAAAAACAATATAATCATACGAGGTAAGAAATCATGAACAATGTACGTCAATGCCGCAGATGCAGAAAACTCTTCAATTATGTCGCAAGTCCATATTGTCCGCGATGTATAGATGAGATTGACCGGGAATATCGCGTAGTACGTGATTATATATATGAGAATCCTCATGCAGGTATCAAGGAAATCTCTGATGCTACAGAAGTTAATGACCGTACAATTTTGCAGCTTCTGCGTGAAGGCAGACTTGAACTTGACAGTTCAGCTGGCGGCTTAAGCTGTGAGAGATGTGGTACGTCAATAAATACTGGGCGCTATTGCGACAGTTGTCAGGCACAACTTAGTAGTGAACTCAGACAGGCTCAAAAATCGATTGCAGGTGATGCAATTGCTGCCACAAACAGAGAAAAAAAGTTTGATAGAACGCAAAAGAATAGAATTAAAGACGATAAGCGAGATTTTAATGAAAGAATGCACTCAAGAAATTGAGAATCTGTTCGATATAATTATCAGCAACGTATGAAATGTTAGTTGGAAATCAATTAAATGTTTCTGACGAGGAGGAATTGTCATGAGAATAGATCCTAATATTAGTGCCAGCGCGATTAAGCGTTATGAGAATAATTCGCGTCATCAGGCTCAGAGTTCAGATTCAAGATTGTCTACGCAATCTGATAGAGTTGAATTGTCAAAACAGGGAATTGAATACGCTAATATGCTCAAGGAAGCTCAACAGTCTGATGAATTTAACGCAGAGAAGGTTAACGCCATTAGAGAGCAGCTTAGAACTGGCCAGTATAGACCAAACGCTGAGGTTATCAGCCAGCGCATGGTTGAGCAAGTCGGTCTCGACGTTATTGTTTGAGCAGGTTAACCTGATATGAGTATTTACGCTGACCGATTGCTGAGTTTACTTGTTAAGGAAGAAGCTGTTTATAAGCAGCTTCTTGATTATTCTGATTCCAAACGCAAGGCCATAGTTGATGGCGACACGGAACAGCTTGATAGAATTGTTTCTGAAGAAGAGCGTCTTCTTGAACTGGTTTCTGAGGCAGAAAATGATCGGAATAATCTTATTAAAGAAATTTCAGGTGTATTCAATATTCTACCGGAAAATGTAACTGTTTCAAAATGGCCTGAATCTCTATCGGCTGATACGGCTGATTCTTTGCGAAAAATTCAGAGAGATTTGCGTGAATTGTTATTAAATCTTGATCGGCAAAATCAAGTAAATGCCAAGTTAATTGAGGTGCATTTGAGTTATATTGACTTTCTTTTTGATACAGCGACCCAAACCAGAGAAACGACGGCCTATTCCGCAGATGGCAGCCTGGACGCAAAAAAGTCTCAGGCGGCAAATCTATTTGATGAAACGATGTGATTTATTATGAGTACTTTTTATGGATTGGAAATTGCAAGAAAAGGCATGAGCGTCAGTCAAAAAGCGATTGATGTTACCGGGCATAATATTGCGAATGCCAATACAACCGGATATACACGACAACGGCTTGCTATAAGCGCGATTGAACCTGGTGCCGGAACATATCGTTTTGGTTTAAGTGCTGCCGGTAATGTTGGCGCCGGGGCTAAAATAATAACTGTAGAACAAGTGCGCAGTGGTTTTCTGGATCGCCAGTTCAGAAGAGAAAACACTCAACTTAATTACTGGAATGAGCGTGCGGACGGTTTGGCTTATGTTGAATCATTATTCGATGAACTTAGCGAAACAGGTATTACTGCTGCTATTACAGACTTTACAGATAGTATTCAGGAAGTTAGCAAAGATCCTGTTAACAAAGAATACAGAACTAATATGTTGCAAAACGCGCTTAAGATGACTGAGACTTTTAATCATTATTTTCAGCAACTTAACTCCAAACAGAGTGAACTTAATGTACAAGTTGAAGTTAAAACTAATCAAATTAATGATCTCGCTCAGTCGATAGCCGATCTGAACGTACAGATAGCGCGTTATGAATTAAGCGGCCAGAAGGCTAATGATCTACATGATAAGAGAAATGTCTATCTGGATGAGTTGTCCGGAATAGTTGATATAAGTTATACAACCAACAGTGATAATCAGCTGCAGATTTCCATCGGAGGGCAGATGCTGGTTGATCATGCCGGTGTAAACAAGCTGCAGGCTGTAAGCACTCCGATATCCCCTCTGCCAAATCCGCCTACTGGTTTGCCGACAGATATGTTTGAAGTTCAATGGGCTGATGGTGCTGCTGCAGGTACTGCTGTCGATATGGCAGGTGGTTCGCTTAAGAGTCTGCTTGATCTGCGCGATGGCAATACCAGTGACAACATGGGTATTCCCTGGGTAGTTGATCAACTTAATCATTTTGCCAGAAATCTGGCTAGTGAATTTAACGCGGTTCATCAACAGGGCTGGACAATGCCAATTGGCAGCGCCTCAGAAACAGGTGTAAGTTTCTTCGATATACCAGGCGGCGATTATGCCAATATTACTGCCGCTAATTTTGCTGTAGACAACATGATAAAAGAAGATGTGTATAAAATAGCGGCATCAGGCGCGGAAATTGAAGCCAATATGTATGAGCAGGGTAATAATGAAAATGCCAAAGATATGATTGCTATGTTTGACCGAAATGATATAGGCAATGGAATCGGCAGTTTCAACAGTTTCATGAAGAGTTTAATTGGTTTCATGGCTGTCGAGATCTCTCATACAAACAAAATGCAAGAGAGTCAGGAAGTTATGCAAAGCAGTGTTGATACACAGCGTATGTCTCTGTCAGGTGTATCTCTGGACGAAGAAATGACTAATATGATCAAGTATCAGCATAGCTATTCAGCTGCCGCCAGAGCTGTAACAGCTATAGATGAAATGCTTGATGTGCTTATAAATAAAACGGGGCTTGTCGGCCGCTGATAAACGAGAGGTGATAATATGCGCGTAACTAACGGGATCATGATCAGTAATTTTCTGAGTAATCTCAATAGAAATATGAAAACCATGAATATGTATAACAGTCAGCTGTCAAGCAATCGAAAAATCACGAAGATTTCGGATGACCCGGTAAGTGTTGTTACTTCAATTGATATCCGCGCTAAAATTCGGGATCTTGATCAGTTTCAGCGCAATGTAGATGATGCTCAGACCTGGGTTACTCATGTTGAAACAGCGATTATGGATATCAACGAAACGATTAAATCTGCCTATGAACGTGCGATCCAGGCTGCTAATGGTGTATTGACTGATGGTGAGAAAACAGCAATTAGTGCTGATGTTAAGCAACTTAAGGAGCATGTTTTTCAAACCTTGAATTCTACGTATGGCAGCAAATATCTCTTCGGTGGTTATAATACTAATACAGCGCCGTTTGTCATGGATGGCAATGGTGATGTGACTTACAATAATATCAATCTTATAACAACTGACCCTAATACTTTGCCACTTCAGCATTTGAGCTTCGAGGTGGGAAGAGGTCTTGAGATGCCGGTTACTTTTCCCGGACATGAAGTGGCTGGGACCGGCGAAAAAAATATAATGAATTTGTTTGATGAAATGATCGACCTCTTGGAAAATGATGGCAGCAGTGAAGAAATCAGCGGCATGGCAACTAAATTCCAGGACAAACAGAATGAGATTCTGGCGATGACTGCCGAGCTCGGTGGAAGAACCAACAGACTTGAGCTTATCAGCAACAGGTATGGCAAGGACGCTATAAATTACGAGGGCGTTCGTGGCAATATTGAGGATATTGATACAAGTGAAGTTATTATGCATTTCAAGATGTCGGAAGCTGTTTATAACGCGGCATTATCTATCGGTAGTAAAGTAATAGTACCATCGTTGGTAGATTTCCTGCGTTAATTGACATAATAAATATAGCATAGGGATGGATGAGCACCGTGCAGCAGTTGGAGATTACCCGGCAGCGTCCAGTCATGGAAATCAGGACGATACCGGCAAAATTGAATATTCAGCGAGTAGGAAGGCCACAGTTTAGAATCAGAAATAAGCCGCCCGAAATGCGGATACACCATAGACTACCGACTATGCAGATAGACCGGTCTCAGAGAAACGCTCTGCTTGACCGCATGTCCATATTTCAAAGGACCGCTGAAGTCGCAGATCAGAGTTTTCAAATAGGTCTTGAAGCAATTGGCCGGATCGCTGAAGAAGGCAACCGTATGGCTGCGATTTACCAGCGCCACAGTACGATCAGCCAGATAATAGCTGACCGAGCACGCGCGCCAGTGCAGCTGACGGTCAAAGCTCTGCCACCGGCTCAGATCAATTGGGAGCCAGGGCAGATGGAAATTGAGTGGACTGCCCATGAATTCTCACTTGAATGGATTATGGATAAAATGCTTGATATGCAATATGAGCCGGGTAGAGTTGAAATAAATATGGTGCAGTACCCGAGTATTGATATTAAGTTTAAGCCACAGGAGAAGCCACGTTTTGAGCCTCAAGTGCCAAAACGCGTTAATAAACTGGATCGAACTGTCTGAACAGAAATATCATGTCGTTGAAACGGCGGAAATTGGAGAAAACGATATGCAGCTTAACACCAAGCTCTTCGGAGAAATTACAGTTGAACAAGATAAGATAATCAAGTTTGAATCAGGTTTGCCAGGTTTCGAAAATCTGCGAGAATTTCTTCTGGTAATAATTGAACAAACAAAACCGATTCTTTGGCTGCAGGCGTTAGAGGAAGATATTGCGTTGCCTGTAATAAGTCCATTTGATGTTGATCCAGCATATTCTCCGACTATAGATGATGAGGTCTTCAATGACATCTCTCTTGATAAAGAGGAGGATCTATTGGTGTTGGCAGTAGCTCGTATACCTGAAGAATTGAGTTTGATGACAGCCAATTTGGCCGCGCCCATATTGATAAACAGTGTCGCAGGCAAGGGTTGTCAAGTGCTCGCTGAAGGTGATGACTATCAGATCAGACAGCCTGTGTTTGAGGTTCTGCTCAAGAAGAGCGAGGAGGATGGCTGAGATGCTGGTACTGACAAGACAAAAAAACCAGACCATTATGTTGGGCGATGATGTAAAAATAACTATAGTTGATATTGATGGTGATCGAGTGCGAGTTGGTATAGATGCCCCGAAGAGTTTGCGAATAATGCGTGCAGAGATACTTGAAGAAGTAAGGCAAACAAACAAGGAGGCTGTGCAGTCTAACGCTTCGTTACTTCGTCATATAGCTCAGCAGGGCAATCAAAAATCTAATAAAAATGAGACAGACATATGAAAGACTCAAGTGTAACTAACGATACAAATATTATCATATATGCAGGATAAAAAAATATTTTAGAAATATTGAAAAAAGTTCTAAAGCTTCTGACATTATGGTCGATATTATAATCAGCGAGGTAATTATGATTGCTCGGCGCCAAGCGATCAAATAACCTTACAATAATTATTTTTTTGGGTATGGATGCCCAAGACAAACACTCAAGGAGGAAAATACAATGAGAATTAACAACAATTTGATGGCAATGAACACACACAGACAATTGGGACTTAGCAACGCTGCTGGTGCTAAATCAATGAGCAAACTGTCATCTGGGTACAGAATCAATGGTGCTGCTGCTGATGCTGCTGGTTTGGCTATTTCTGAGAAAATGCGTGGTCAGATCCGTGGTCTGAATCAAGCTTCAAGAAATGCGCAGGACGGGATATCGTTGATTCAAACTGCTGAAGGTGCTTTGAACGAAACTCACTCAATACTCCAGAGAATGAGAGAATTAGCAGTTCAAGGGGCAAATGATACTAATGAGACGGTAGACAGATCAGCAATCAACGAAGAGTTGAAATCTCTATCGGCAGAAATTACTAGAATCGCTGAGACGACACAGTTTAATGAAAAGAATCTTCTAAATGGAGATTTAGCAACTTCAGTTACTAACGTAGGAACAGGTCTTGTAGCAGCGGGTATTGCAGATATTAACTTACAAGGTGCTGATGCTGGATCATATACAATAACTGTTGCTAATGATACCGAAATCACTGTTAGTGATGGAACTGATTCGGTCATGGTTGATGTTGGTTCAGCTCCGACTGGTTTAGAAACAAAACAGGTTAATTTTGGACAATTTGGGATTAGCTTAACTGTAAACTCGGAGTTAGCAGATGTAGCAGCTGATAATACTTTCGATGTGAATGCTACAGGTTCCGTCAATCTTCAAATCGGTGCAAACACTACTGGAGAAGAAAGTTTGACTATTTCAATTGATGCTATGGATGCGGCAACATTGGGTGTAGGTAGCCTAAATGTGGACAATAACACAAATGCTAAAGCTGCCGTAGATGCTGTGAATACAGCAATTAATACTGTATCCACCCAAAGATCAGAATTGGGTGCTTTTCAAAACAGATTAGAGCACACCATCAAGAACTTAGATACTTCTTCTGAGAACCTCCAAGCTTCTGAATCTCGAATCCGTGACGTAGACATGGCTAAGGAAATGATGGAATTCACAAAGAACAATATCCTCCAGCAAGCAGCTCAGGCTATGCTGGCTCAGGCTAATCAGGCTCCTCAGGGTGTCCTTCAGCTTCTGAGATAAAATACTCTTTATAATAGTTCATTGCTGAATTGAGTCAGGACATAAAAGTCCTGACTCTTTTTTGTTTTTCCTAAAGTATTGACTATTATTAACGATAATAGTAATAGAGCGATTGAAATAAAAATGATATAATCGGTAATCGTACATGTGTTTCGTTTTCTGGGAATTCCGGAAAGTCAAATAAGGAGAGTGATAGAGATGACAGTTAATAATATGAGCTCTATGTTGAGAATTAGTGGTATTTCCTCCGGTCTGGACACAGATTCTATGGTCAAGAGTTTGATGAAAATTGAGCAATTACGTGTAGATCAGGTGTTGCGCCAAAAAACCAAACTGGAGTGGTCCAGAGATATGCGGCAGGATATCAATAAGCAAATCAATGATTTGCGCTATAGTTATGCCAGTGTTTTGTCAAATAAAAATTTGAATGTTGAGAGTGCTTTCAAAGTTCACAGTGTTGATATGAGTGACAGCAGCGCTGTTTCGATATCAGCAAACAGTTCTGCATCTGTGGGTTCGCATATTATCAAAAGCATTACACAATTAGCAAGTTCAGCGCAGGTTAACAGCGCATCCCGTGTCAGCACAGAAAATCTCAATCGATCAGATACTCTGGAAACGATTTCGATGCAGCTTGATACAGCTCTGGCTTTTGATGTCAATGATCAGATATCTTTTAAGATTAATGATCAGACTTTTACCTTTGATAAAACATCTACCTTGGATAATATGTTGCGGACGGTTAGTAATAGCGATGCTGGTGTTAATATGACCTATAGCGCGATCAGCGGCGGTTTTAAAATTGAATCAAAAATTACAGGAACTGCTTCTGCTTTAAATGTTGAAAATTTGAGTGGTAACGCTTTTGCTAATAATAGTGTTGATGCCAGTGCCTTTAAAATTGATACAACCTCAGTTGAGGTTGGTAAGAACGCTATTTTGAGCGTAGATGGTTATACTATTGAACAGGAAAGTAACATATTTACTCTCGATGGTATTACCTTTAACTTGAAAACAACAACAGATCAGCCTATATCCTTTGGCATAAGTCAGGATGTAAATAGTGTTGTCGATAAAATCAAAACTTTTGTTGAAGATTATAATAAACTTGTTGATTCGCTTAATGAAAAAATTAACGAGAAAATACAGTATGATTATGAACCACTGACTGATGAGCAAAAAGAAGAGATGACAGAGTCAGAGATCGAGAAATGGGAAGAGATGGCCAAGAGCGGCCTGATGCGTAATGATCGTCAGATAAGCGGTTTGTTATCCGATATGCGCAGTGCCATTTATGAAAAAGTTGAAGGTGTAGGTAAGAGTTTATTTGATATTGGTATTAAAACCGGCAGTTGGGCAGATAAAGGTAAATTAGTTATTGATGAAGATAAACTGCGTGAAGCCCTTCAGAATAATCCAGATGATGTAGCCGCTGTTTTCGCGCAGGATTCGACTTCTGAAGATGCGGTAATTAAACGAGCTAATTCGGGCTTTATGGAGAGGATTTCTCTCTCGATGAGTGATTATGTATCGAGTTATAGTTCGCTAAAGGTTGAACAGGATATTGGCAAAGTAGCTGAGAAAATTCTAAAGCTTCAGGATGATATGTACGCTAAAGAAGAATCGTATTGGCGCAAATTCTCGGCGATGGAAACCGCTTTGGGTAGTCTTAATTCTCAGAGCAGCTGGCTGACTCAGCAGATTGCTTCCTTTTAATACTGAATAATTGAAATAGGCTTATAACTAAGGAGTGTCGTTGAATGTATACTAATCAGGCGTTTAATCAGTATCGTGATCAGAGTGTTTTGACCGCAGGACCAGGAGAGCTTGTACTGATGTTATATGATGGCTGTTTGAAACAGGTTCGCCTGGCTCGTCTGGCAATAGAAGAGAAGCTTCTTGAACAGAAAAATTCATCTTTGATGAAGGCACAAAGTATAGTATCTGAGCTTATGGCAACACTTAATTTTGATTATGAAATATCTGATTCATTGTATGCTCTTTATGATTATTTTTTGAATGAATTGATAACCGCGAATATTGATCTCGATACTAAACGGCTTGATAATGTTGAGAATATGCTTGGTGAACTCAGGGATACTTGGGAGCAAATGATTAAACAGCAGAAAACCGGCGGTGGTGGTACCGCAAGTATCTGAATTTGGAGGTGAGACCCAGTATGTATGCTGAAATGCATGATCAGCTGCTTGAAATGCAGAAGTTAGTTGATCAGATGAATATTGATCTGGATAAAATGCTGGGTCTGACTGAAGCGATGACAGAAGCTCTTGAGCAGGATGATACTGATAAGTTTACTGAACTGCTTGATAGACGCCAGGAACTTATGGATCGAATTGACGTTTTGAACCGTCAGGTTAGAAAAATCAAGATAGCTATGGAATTGGATCTTGACCAGAGGGCTCCTGAGGAACTTGTACCGGCACTTGACCGCAGACAGCAGCTCTTGTCTGATATTCAGCAAAAAGACGCGGTCAATAGAGAAAACGCGACTCTTCGTAATGAGCAATATAAGGCTATGCTTAGAGAAGTTAGAAATCAGCGGGTTGTGCAAACGTACGAACGTGAGAGCGTTCATGACAGTGGTAGTTTGTTTATTGATCGTAAGGGTTGAGACTGTTGATAAAGTTATTGATAAGATGTGGGGGGGATTAACTGTGGCCAGAATTGATGCCATCGCCAGTGTGACGAGTGACACAGCTATTCAGCCGACTGCTGAGAAGCACCGTCGCGGTTCACAGCAAAATGAAGTGTTCTCCCGTCAGGTTAAGGAACACAGCCAGGATACCTGGCAGGAATATATGAGCGATCTGCAGGATCGCATTTTTGGTCAGGGTAGCAAACTGGCTGAACGCATGGATATAAATGAGCTCTATAAGTATCGTAATCTGATCACAGAATTTTTCCATGAGGCTGTTGATAATGGTTTTTCTTTTGACACGGAGAGTTCATTTAGCGCACGCAGCAGAAATAAGCTGTTTGCGACAGTTAAAACAATTGACAGAGAAATTGATGAGATTGCCCGACAACTTGTCAGTGAACAAAAAGATCAGCTGGATATCCTTGAGCGAATTGATACTATTCGCGGCTTGATTCTTGATGTTTTTTTGTGATATCGACTGGAAAGAAGTCGGCCGTTATGAGATAATGCTGAGGCTGAAATATGAATATTTTGGCTGAGGCATTTTTATTTATTTTTTTTGTTAAGTTATTGCAGGTTATCGACGATAGCATAATATGACCGGTTGAAGGTCAGTGCTAAGAATTTATTATGGGGGCATGAACATGAAAACTGTTTTGGTCGTAGATGATGCCGCGTTTATGCGTGTTACCATCAAAAACATGTTGGAGAAGAACGGTTACTCCGTGATTGGGGAAGCTGAAAATGGCAAGGTAGCGGTTGTAAAATACAATGAGCTAAAACCTGACATAGTAACTATGGATATTACAATGCCAGAGATGGATGGTCTTGCCGCTTTAAAAGCAATCATGCAGATAAACAGCGACGCTAAAATTGTCATGATGACCGCGATGGGTCAGCAGGGAATGGTTAAGGAAGCTGTTATGTCTGGAGCTAAGGGCTTCATTGTTAAACCGTTTAAGGAAGAAACCGTCATAGCCGCTCTGGCAAAACTGTAAGCAGGTGTTATCATGGCAAATATGAATACTGATCCTTTACTGGAAGCATTTCTCTATGAGAGTAACAGCCTTCTGGAAAAGGCCGAATTGATTCTGGTGGATTGTGAAGCCAGACGTCAATTCGATGAAGAAGCGATCAATGAGATATTCCGGGTTATGCATACCATCAAGGGCTCATCTGCCATGATGGAATATGGCATGCTGTCGAAAACAGCACATAAGGTGGAAGATCTCTTTTTCTTTATCCGCGACAAGGATCCTGAACTTGATTTCATGAGGCTGAGCGATATTGTTCTGGCTGTACTTGATGAGATGAAGGTTGAAATCGAGCGTATTGAAGCTGGTGAACCGGCTGCGATGGATGCCAGTGATGTCGTTGATGGTATCGAAGCTTATTTAAAAGAATTACATAGCAGTGAAGCTGGTGCCCCTGCTGACTTAACTGCTGCAGGTAATAGTTCAACTGTCAATAATAGTGAATCTGTTAGCGCCGGTTTGACAAACTCATCGGAAGATAAGTCGCCAGCGGCTTCGACTGCGGCTCCGGTATTTTCAAATACTAACGTTCAGATGAGTCATGCACGCGGCATCCCTGATGCTGATGATAGTGTGGCTGAGAATGCTCAGGATTATGACTATCAGGTCTGGATGAACTTCGATGAGAATTGCCAGATGGAGAATTTGCGTGCTTTTACCGCGGTTACAAGACTGGAAGAAGTCGCAAGAATTCTCAGTCAGGAACCGGCCGATCTTGACGCTGATGATGTCGCAACTCCTTTTGTTCATGACAATGGTTTTACAGCCTGGCTTGATACGCGTATGTCACCACAGGAATTGTTGCAATATCTTGAATCCAATGTTCTCTATGTTAAGAATGTTGAAGTATATGAGCCTGTTGTCAGGCAGCCTCTTAGAGTTGATTCTCAAGGCAATGGTGTCAACTCATCTGTCTTGGATGAACAAATGCGAAAATTGACCGCTGCAGAGCGTGACATGATTGGCGATTCTGAGATAGATGATGAAACCAGAAAACTCATGGGACAGGAAGTTCCTGCCGTTGATTTGTCCGCAGCAGCTTCAGGTTCTGCCAATGGTGGCTCCGTAGCGACAAATGGTACTGATCAGAAGGTAGCTGGCGTCCGCAGTCTTGCTAAACAGAATTTTATCAGTGTCAATGTTAATAAGCTTGATATGTTAATGAATGTTGTTGGTGAGCTTGTTATCTCGGAAATGATGGTTATCAATCACCCTGAAATTGCTAAGCTGACTGAGAATCTCAAAGGATTCGAAAAAGCTGCAAATCAGCTCAAGAAGATTACTTCCGAGCTTCAGGATATTGTTATGTCTATTCGAATGGTACCAATAGGTGGGACATTTCAGAGTATGCAGCGAATTGTGCGTGATATGAGCCGAAAACTTAACAAACAGGTTATTCTGAAAATAAGCGGTGAAGAAACCGAGGTAGATAAGAACGTTATTGATTCTATCTCTGATCCGTTGATGCATTTAATCCGTAATTCGCTTGATCATGGCCTGGAACCGGCTGAAGTTAGAGCTCAGGTTGGTAAACCTGAGGTTGGCACTATTTTCCTTGAAGCTCGTACTGAGGGCGGCGATGTATGGCTGACCGTTCGTGATGATGGTCGTGGTATGAACCGTGATAGCATCATTAAGAAAGCACGAGAGAACGGATTGATTGATAATGATGGTAAGGATCTCACTGATCGTGAAGTCTGGAATTACGTTCTGATGCCTGGATTCTCGACAAAAGAAGAAGTAACTGAGTATTCCGGACGCGGCGTAGGTATGGATGTCGTCACTAAAAATCTTGAAAAAATAGGTGGTAAGCTGTCAATTGACAGTGAACCAGGTAAGGGTACAGCTTTCCAGATCAAGATTCCTCTGACACTGGCTATAATTGATGGTATGGAGATTACCGTCAGCAATAAACGTTATACAATTCCTATTACGTTGATTCGTGAAGCGTTCCGCGTCCGTGACGAAAAGTTGATTATGGATTCAGATGGCAATGAGTTGATTATGATTCGTGGCAAGAGTCATGAAGTAATAAGATTGCATCGGACTTTTGATATTAAGGATGCAGTTACTGATCTGGCTGAGGGTATATTACTGGTCGTTGAGCATGAGAGCCGTAATGTCTGTATCTTCGCTGATCAGCTGGTTGGCGAGCATCAGGTTGTTGTTAAACCGGTTCCGATATATCTTGGTCATATTGAGGGTGTCACGGGATGTACTATTCTTGGTGACGGCACGATCAGCCTGATATTGGATATTAACGGTCTTGTTGAGCGTCAACGTAGAGAAGGAGGCAAGTAATCATGCATGAAGATAGAACAATGGAAAGACTGATGGATGAAGATAGTATGCAAGGTAAGTACCTCACATTTCAGCTCGGAGATGAAACATATGGTATTGAGATAAGATATGTAACTGAGATCATTGGTATGCAATCGATTACTGAAGTGCCTGATATGCCGTCATATCTACGAGGTATTATTAATCTGCGCGGCAAGATTATTCCTGTTCTTGATATGCGTGCCCGCTTCAAGAAACCTCTTCAGGAGTATCATGATAGAACCTGTATCATAGTAGTTGATATCAGGGAAGTATCTGTTGGACTAATTGTTGATCAGGTTTCTGAAGTTCTTAATATAGACGGCAATAATATTGAGCTGCCACCTGATGGTAGAACCGGCTTTAGTAATAGGTTCATAAACGGTATTGGCAAGGTTGGGGAAGATATAAAACTTCTGATTGACTGTGACCGTATACTGACAAAAGAAGAGTATGGAGCTTTGCTTGATAGCTGATGCTGTTCATTTGAATATTATGGTATTTTGATACGACATTTATTAAAGCGGCGTGTCGTTCCGGGTGTATTTCCTTTTTTGAGTTGTTTAGATCAGAATTTGGAAACATCATCAGAGGGAAACACGCTGTAATCATATTTGACGGGAAATTTGATTTTGAAAGAATTGCGAAATTCGGGAGGGGTAACAACATGTCGCGTCTGAGTAATCTGATCAAGTTTAAGAGTATCAAAGGTAGACTAATGTCCATGATCGCGCTTCTGGTTGCGTTTAGCTGTCTGAGCCTTACCGCTGTCAGTTATTTGCTGGCCAGAAATGCCATGATCGAACAGATTGACAATTCAATGACTTCGCAGACCCAGCAGACCAGAAGGATCATTGAAGAGAGAATAACAGGTTATTGGTCCGGGCTTGAAGCTGTGACTTCCAACGATCAGTTTAGAGATCTCGTTGCCAATTGGGGGCGTATCCGCAAGCTGATAAATGATTTTGCTTCACATAGCGGGCATCTCTACGCTTATGTCGCAGACGCCGATGGTGCCGGTTTCACATCCGATGGGACAAGAATCAATATAGCTGATCGTGATTATTTCCAACAGGCGATGCTTGGGAAAAATGTTGTTTCTGATCCGCTGATCAGCCGTGCCAATAATCAACTCAATGTATTCTTCGTTGTGCCGATTAAGGATAATACTGGTGATGTAGTTGGCGTGCTTGGGGCTGCCAGACCGGCTTCAGAGTTGAGCGTTATAGTATCTGATATCAGTGTTGGTGAGACTGGTTATGCTTATCTTCTTAGTTCAACAGGTGATACTATCGGCCATCTTAAGCAGGATCTCGTTACAAATAGTCATAATAATATCGAAACCGGTCCGAATGAACATGCTTCTGCTGAAATGATCGAGATGGAAAAGAAGATGATTCAACAGCAAACCGGTAGTGAAGAGTATAGTTTCAATGGAGTCACCTACTCGGCCTCATATCGTCCAATCACCACCACTGGATGGGCGCTGGCTATAGTTGCTCCTAAGAACGAGCTGTTTGGCAGTGTTACTACGCTTGGCATCATTGCCATGATTCTGGCCGCTGTCTTCGTTGCCTTAAGCATCATTTTGTCATATGTAATAGCTAAAAATGTCAGTAATCCAATTGAAGTGGTATCTCATGATATCACCGATCTTGGACTTGGTAATACGGAGCGTGATGTTGCCGATCATCTTAAATCAAGAGAAGATGAGCTCGGTAGTCTTGCCAGAGCGACACAGAGCATAATTGACAGCCTGCGTGAAAAAACCAAAGCTATGAAGCAGATAGCGGCAGGCAACCTCAGGGTCGCAATAGAGGAACGTTCAGATAAGGACGAGCTCAGCCGCAGTGTGCTGCGTGTTGTTAACCGACTTGACGCTCTTGTAAAAGAAACAAATGAACTGACTGCTGAAGCCGCGGAAGGTAATCTTGAGAAGCGTGGTAATGTAGCTAAATTTGAAGGTGCTTATCGTGACATTATTCAAGGTGTAAATAACACCCTTGATACCATGACTGTACCTCTTACTGAGGCTGGCGAGGTACTTAGAAGGATTTCCTTCAGTGATGTCACGGTTGGCATGACCGGTGAGTATAAAGGAGCTTTTAAGGATCTTGCTCATCAGATAAATATGGTTCGTAAAGTCTTCACATATGTGCAGAATTCTTGTATAGCAGTCGCTGAAGGTGATTTCTCATCGTTGCCAAATCTCTATGAGAAACTTGAAGCAGCTGATGAAAATAATAAACTACTGCCTTCGATAGTCAGCATGATGGAATCTGTTCAGAAACTTGGTGAAGCCGCAAGTTCTGTTGCGGATGCCGCACAGACAGGTAATCTTGATTATCAAGCTGATTCCTCTGAATATAAAGGTGCTTATGCTGATGTTGTTGAGAACCTTAACGGAGCTCTCAGGGCAATTTCCGCTCCGCTGCAGGAGATAAAACAGGTGCTGTCAGCTATGGCCGATGGTGACCTGACCATGAGCATGCAGGGCGGCTATGAAGGCGAATATCAGGAAATCAGTCAGGCGATAAATAGAACCGTTGAATCGATGAGCGCGATTCTCAGTGATATAGCTAAGACTGCTGATGAGGTAGCTGCCGGATCAACTCAAATTTCACATGGCAGTATGACATTGTCACAGGGTGCGACGGAACAGGCCAGCTCGGTTGAGGAATTGTCAGCTTCTATCACAGAGGTTACAAGCGCGACCAAGTCAAACGCCAGCCATGCCAGAAACGCAAGCGAATTAGCTCTTCAGGCCAAAAACGCCGCGGAACAGGGTAATGGACAGATGGAACAGATGCAGCTGGCTATGAAGGATATCGATGCCGCTTCATCTAATATTGGTAAAATAATCAAAGTAATTGATGATATCGCCTTCCAGACAAATATTCTGGCGTTAAACGCTGCAGTAGAAGCTGCCAGAGCTGGTCAGCACGGACGTGGTTTCGCTGTTGTTGCTGAAGAAGTACGTAATCTTGCTATGAGAAGTGCGAACGCGGCAAAAGAAACAACCTCATATATTGAAAGTACTTTATCCAAGGTCAAAGCAGGTAATAAGATTGCCGACGAAACCGCTAAAGCTCTTACACAAATAGTTGGTAGTATTGAAGAAACATCTCAGCTGGTTAATGACATAGCTACTGCTTCCAATGAACAGGCAAGTGGTCTTAGTCAGATCATGAGCGGAATTGACCAGGTGTCAAGAGTCGTTCAGAATAATAGTGCTACTTCTGAAGAGAGTGCCGCGGCCAGTGAAGCTCTGATGAATCAGGCCAGAACTCTGAATGAGGCACTGAGCCAGTTCCGTCTTGCTGCCGCAGAAGCCGGTTACGGTAATAGCTATGAAATGAACAAAAGGACTGAAGTAGATATAACAGCGGATACTGAAGAGGATACTGTAAATACAGATGATGTTTCTGACAATGGGGATGCTGTTTATTACAATGATTTGACAGTTGTCGAAGAAGCCGAATCAGAGGAAATGGAAAATACCGAAGAAGCTTCTGCTGACATGAGTGTGGCTGATCCTGAATCTCAAGAAATTACACCAATTCAGGAGCTATCCGAGTCTGATTTATCAGATGATGATATTGAAGTATTGTTTTAAAGAATGAATTAGTGAGAGGATTGATCAGGTATGCAGTTGAGTCCTGGTGAATTTGACAGATTAGTCAAGTATATTAAGGAAAAAGTAGGCATCCATATGGGCAAGGAAAAAAAAGTCCTGCTCGAAGGACGTCTAAGCATGGTGGTCCAGCAGCGTGGCTATAGTAATTATAGCGAGTATCTGGATGCTCTGAATCAGGATAAAACTGGTGAAATGCATCGCCAGTTTGTGGAACGTATTACAACTAACCATACTTTTTTTCTCAGAGAAAAGGATCACTTCGACTTCGTTCGCCAGCGTATGCTGCCAGATCTTAAAACCTGGCTTAAATCTAAGGATATACGCGGTTGGAGTGCTGGCTGCTCATCTGGTGAGGAACCATATACACTGGCGATGACTTTTTCGGATGCTCTGGGGATTGATCGAAACAGTTGGAATGTTCAGCTCTTGGCGACCGATATCTCAAATAAAATTCTGTTGAAGGCATCAAGCGGTATCTATGAAGCAGATCAGGTCGCTGATATTCCTCAGGAATGGTTGCGACGCTACTTCCACAAGCCTGACGAAAACGGTCAGTTTCAGATCACACATCAGATAAAAGACATGATTTTATTCCGTAGCTTCAACCTTATGAACCCTTTTCCGTTTAAGAAAAAGTTTCATTTTATCTTCTGCCGGAATGTTATGATATATTTCGACGAACCGACGCGTCAGATATTGGTTAAAAAGTATTTTGATGCTCTAGAGCCGGGTGGCTATTTCTTCATCAGTCATTCAGAGACTCTGGGCAGAAATCTGCAGGGCTTCGAATATATAAGCCCTTCGATTTATCGCAAACCACAACTGATGTAAGGAGAAACTTAAATGCTTAAAAATAAAATTAGAGTCATGGTCATAGACGATTCTGCTTTTTTTCGCCAGGCTATGCGTACACATCTGGGACAGGATCCTGATCTTGAGGTTGTAGGCGAAGCGCCCGACGCAGACGCCGCGATACATGTTATTGAGCGAACCAATCCGGATGTTATTACGCTTGATGTTGAGATGCCAGGTATGAATGGTATTGATTTTCTCAAGAAGGTCATGCCGCAGTTTGATATTCCTGTTGTTGTGGTCAGTTCCGCTAATAATATTGTGTTTGATGCCTTGAGCGCCGGTGCTGTCGATTTTGTCGCTAAACCAGATGCCAAAATGGGTATGGGCTACGGGATATTTATCAATGATCTGAAAATAAAAATTAAAATATCGTCTACCGCAAACCGTCGTGCCGGTCGTGCCGCTGCCCGTATGAATGCCGGTGGATCTAATAAGGCTGCTGATGTTGGTACACCTGTCACAAATAGAAGCAACATGGTTTCAGCTGCTTCTTCAGCTTCCGGATCAGCTGTAAAAGTTATTGCCATGGGAGCATCTACAGGTGGAACGGAGGCACTCTATGAGATAATCAAGGCGCTGCCTGTTGATATGCCCGGAATTGTTGTTGTACAGCATATGCCGCCTGTATTCACACAGATGTATGCTCAGAGATTAAATCAGTCTTGTGCTCTTGAGGTAAAAGAAGCAGAAGATCATGATAAGGTTATTCCCGGAAGAGTTATAATCGCTGCCGGTGATTTTCATATGCGGCTGATGAAATCAACTGATGGCAGTTTTTATATTCGTTCACAGAAAGGTGAACGTGTCAGTGGCCATTGTCCTTCTGTTGATGTTTTATTTGATTCAGTCGCGGCCAGTGCCGGGCGCTCTTCGCTTGGCGTTATTCTGACAGGTATGGGCGCTGATGGAGCGAAGGGTCTGCTGGCAATGCATCAGCAGGGAGCGAAAACCATTGGACAGAATGAACAATCATGTGTTGTCTATGGTATGCCTAAGGTTGCTTATGACCTTGGTGCTGTAGATAAACAATTGCCGATTTCCGCAATTGCTGAGGAGATCATTAAACAAACCAGGAGATAATTGAATGGATTCAGATTTCACACAGATTGAACAGGCGCTGCGCGAGAGTCATGTAGCTCTCAGGCAGTCAAGGGAAGAAACCAGACAAATGGTGGAACGTTATCTGTTGCTGGCGGATGCCGCACAGGACGCTCTCTGGGATTGGGATCTCGTAGAGTACAAGTTCTTCGTTTCTGATCGTCTGTATGAAATGCTTGGATATAGTAAAGATGAGTATGATCTATGCAGTGCGGATTTACTTAAGTTGATACATCCGGATGATCGCGATAGTGGTACTGATGGCGGTATGTTTCATGAGAGCTGTCCGCAGTCTGAGGGCGCTTTTTGCAATGAACAGCGACTTATGATGCGCTCCGGTGAGTATAAGTGGTTTCTGATTCGTGGGAAAAATGTATATGATAGTGAAGGGAAGATAATCCGCAGAGCCGGTTCCCTTACTGATATTACCGAGAGAAAACTCTATGAAGAGGAAATTAGACAGTTAGCATATTTTGATAGTTTAACCGGTCTGCCAAACCGAACTTATGTTATGCATGAAATGCTTGATAATGCCAGACGTAGAGTTCCAGATTCGAAATACCGGGCTCTGATTTTCATTGATGTTGATAATTTCAAATATATAAATGATCATCACAGTCATGCTGTTGGCGACAGCTTGCTGCTGGAAGTAACAAGAAGACTTAAGCTGCTGACGGGACCGGATACCTGGCTTGCACGGACCGGCGGCGATGAGTTTGTTCTGCTTCAGTCTACCGGTAATTCTCTTGAATTTGTCGACGGGCTTGCGGAGTCTATCGTACAGTTATTCGCTGAACCGTTTACTTTTGCCGGTAATTCATTTTATATTACCGTTAGTGCGGGGATTGCGGTTTATCCGCAGGACGGTGATAATATTGAGCTGCTTATGAAGCATGCAGAACTGGCTATGTATCAGGCAAAAGAAGCTGGTAAGAACGCTTTTAGCTTCTTCAATAATGACATGGCCAGTCAGATGCGGGAGAAGGTTAATATGGATAAGCATCTCAGAGACGCGATCAGAAACCACGAGTTTCATTTGCATTATCAGCCGCAGTTTGATGTTACGACCGGCGCTATCAAGGGGTTTGAAGCTCTGCTGAGATGGAACAGCCCGGTTTATGGACAGGTTTCTCCTGTCAAATTTATCCCGGTGGCTGAAGAGAGTGGCCTGATAATTGAAATAGGCCAATGGGTATTAAATGAGGTATTTGCTTTTGCGGCGAGTATTTCTCATCTTGGTTTATGTGTATCCTGTAATATTTCCGCGATGCAGCTGCAGCAGAGTTATTTTGTTGAGGAAGTAACTGCTTTGTTTGATCATTATCAGCTTAAACGCGGCAGCGTAGCTTTGGAAATTACTGAGAGTTGTCTACTTGATTCTTTTGAACAGAGCAGCCAGAAATTGGCCTATCTGCAGAATTATGGTCTGTTAATATATCTTGATGATTTCGGGACGGGCTATTCGTCACTGACATATTTGAAGAAACTGCCGATTAATGTCGTGAAAATAGATAAGTCATTTATTGATGAGATTGTTGAAAATGTTACGGATCGCAGAATAGTACAGGCTATTGTATCTTTGGCACGTGAAATTGGCCTCGATGTTGTAGTTGAAGGCGTTGAGACTAAGCCACAGTATCATTATCTCTCAGAAAGCAGCTGCCAGTACGTACAGGGTTATCTCATCAGCAGACCTGTGCCGGAACAACAGGCTTTGCAACTTCTCGATCAGAGTTTTGATTATTTGAATAATTGAGTCATACTTCTGTAAGGCCGTATTTTTTATGCTGGATAATCTCTTGAGCTGGTGCTAAAATTGCTCTGTATTGTGTTCAGATCAATTTGTGAGGGATAGACAGTCATGCCGCGAGACAGAAGTAAAGATAAAAATAAACATAAGATAAGCAATGAAATCAAAAGCGATAATTTAGGTCGATTTCGCAATAATTGGCACAAGTTCCGGGCGTTTTTCACTCCTGAACGTTTGCGCGTTTTATTGGTAATTGTGTGCCTGGCGGCCATGACTATTACAACCTGGATGGCCTGGCCGTCTTTTTACGAGACTGAAAAGCAGAATATTGATGGTTCCATTGATTACTTGCCTTATCGTCTTAAAACCGATGATGTTCTAAAACAGAGTTTCGTACCTTCAAATGAAGGACTTAGCTCATTTTACTTGTCTTTTGACATGAACAGAGAATGGCAAAATCCGGAAGAGGCCAGACTGAAACTGGAATTTTTTGCTGTGCAGGATGATGAGTCTGTTGCTGCAGGTAATACGGAGATAGAACCTGTTTACAGTCTTGACATTGATGGAAATGATATCAATCAATATATTCAGACAGAGCTTCCGCTGAATTTGGGAAAAGACAGCCAAGATCAAGAATTTGAGCTTGTACTGACTGTCCTCGAATTGCCTGAAGAACAGTCGCTATACATTCACACCAATAGTTCAAGCCTTCGTCCCCTGCAGATAAATGGTTTAAGACGTGGGCTTGCTCTGACAATGACGCTTAGTTATGTCAATTTTGATTGGGCAACTTTTCGCTTGGCTCTGTTATTAATGGCGGTCATATTACTGCTTTTGTTTGTGCCAACGAGGAAGCTTGGCAGTTTCATGACCACGTATTCTCCGATTCCGCTGCTGCTTGCTCCGGCCTTGCTTCTGATGTTAATTGAATTGTTTAACTCACTTAATCATGATCTCTGGCTGCAGATGCCGGTTTTTTGGCTGACTTATTTGATTATCTTGTTGATTGAATTGATTTTGGTCGGAATAACAGGTCGCTGCAGAATCGGTATCTATCTTAATCTTGCTCTGTTTGCTTCTTTGGCAATTGGTAATCATACCAAACTATTTTTCCGTGGAGACCCTTTTGTCGCGGGAGATCTCAGAGTTCTGACAGAAGCGGCACAGACGGTTAACGATTTGCAGTTTGTTGCCAGCAGTCGTTTTCTTCTGGGCTGGCTGGTGCTTCTAATTTACGCGATTCTCTTCATCGATATGCAGAAGAAGGAACGGGGACGGCGTCTGCGTGTATTCATGATAGTAGGCCCTGTGGTTGCTTTTGCCGTTTACATGAATGTATTTGTACTTAGTCCTGACCGTCTTGACAAGTTGTTTGAGGTCCAACGTTATCCCTGGAATAATATGATGAATTATAAGCAGAATGGTTTTACTATTCCCTTCTTCCAGAGTGTGCACCACCTTGTAATCACCCCTCCGGAGGAATCAAGACTTGTCAATCAGGCCGTTTATGATTTGCCGGATGACGCTGTCAGCGATACCGTTTCAGCAACTAAACCACATGTAATTGCAATAATGAGTGAATCGTATGCTGACTTTAACAATATCAAGGACATTGAAACATCTGAGCCAGTTATGCCATTCTTCGATTGGCTGCGCAATCAGCCGCAGACACTAAGCGGGAATCTGCTTGTATCGGTTTTTGGCGGTGGAACCTGTAATACTGAGTTTGAGTTTCTTACCGGCAGCAGCATGCTCTTCATGAACGATGGTATTATGCCGTATACATCTTATTTTGACCGACCAACACATAGCATGGCTGAGATTTACAAACAGCAGGGTTACAGCACTTTGGCTATACATCCTTATAACCGTGCTTTTTGGGACAGACATAAGGTTTATCCTAACATCGGCTTCGATGAGTTTATTGCTCTTGAGGATTTCCCGGAGGGTGGGGAAGTCAGACAGTTCAAAGGTGACCGTGCGGCTTTTGACCAGATAAAAAATGCGCTTGAGAACAATGAACCTGGTGAAAGACAGTTCATTTTTACTGTAACCATGCAAAATCATTTTCCTTATTATGGCGAGGAGGACATCCTGGCTGATCTTAAATATAATATAAAAATGCCGGGTATGATTGATGTTGAAGCTGTTGAGCTCTATCTTAGCATTCTGCGTGAATCGGATGACGCCTTGCGCGAGCTCTATACATATTTGAATAAACTTGATGAACCGGTTATGCTTGTTTTTTTCGGTGATCATCTGCCGGGTAATAATAATGTCTTTAATAGTTTCTATGAGTCCATGTTTGAGAAACCGATCACGGACCTCAGCCCGTCAGAGACTCAAAAAATGTACGAAACACCCTATTTTATCTGGACAAATTATAATTTGCAGGAACAGCTTGATGTGTCAGTAGCTGACTATAAAAAAGAACTGACCAGTCCTAATTTTCTGGCATCTTCTGTTCTTGAGCTCAGCGGCTCAGCTGTTTCGCCATATTTCAATATGCTTGGCAGTCTGCAGGATGATATTACAGCGATGAATAACCGTCTGATAATTCTTGAGTCCGGCAGACGATTCAATCGTGAAGAAGTACCATCTTCTTTGACCAGATTGCTTGATAGATATTGGCGATATGAGTATGATAATATCATCGCTAAGAAGGAGGCTGAAGAATAATGAGTCAAGAATATCATATTAATACACGTTGCCTGCAGAGTGGCTACGAACCGGGTAATGGTGATCCGCGAGTAGTTCCGATATATCAGAGCACAACCTTCACCTATGACAGTGCCGATACAATGGGGAAGCTGTTTGATCTTGAGGTAGCCGGAGATTTTTATACAAGATTGAGTAATCCGACATCCGGTGCTGTTGAACGCAAAATTGCCGCTCTTGAAGGCGGTATTGGTGCCCTGCTGACTTCAGCCGGACAGGCCGCGTCGATGATTTCTGTGCTGAACATCTGCCGCAGCGGCGATCATGTTATCAGCTCAGCTTCGATTTATGGCGGTACTTATAATCTTTTTCATAAAACCATGCGTGAGATGGGTATTGATTTTACCTTTGTCGATCCGAAGGCGAGTGAAGAAGAGTTGTCAGCAGCTTTTCGAGATAATACCAGATTGGTTTTTGCCGAAACTCTTGCCAATCCAACCTTGGTAGTACTTGATATCGAGAAGTTTGCCCGAGTCGCTCACGCGCATAATGTACCGTTGATTGTGGATAATACTTTTCCGACTCCGGTCAATTGTCGTCCTTTTGAATTTGGCGCTGATATAGTTGTTCATTCGACAACAAAATATATGGATGGACACGCTACTGCTGTGGGTGGTGTTATTGTCGACAGCGGCAATTTCAATTGGAAAAACGGTAAATTTCCTGAGTTAACTGAACCTGATGAGTCTTACCATGGCATAATTTATACGGAACAATTTGGTGAAGCTGCTTATATTGTCAAAGCGCGTACTCATCTGATGCGTGATATTGGTGCTGTTATTAGTCCCAATAACGCCTTCTTGCTGAATCTCGGACTTGAGACTCTCTTCCTGCGCATGGAACGTCATTGCAGCAACGCTCAGGCTGTCGCTGAGTATCTTGAACAACATGAGTTGATAGAATGGGTTAATTACCCGGGACTTAAGAGCCACGAGGGTTATGAGCTGGCACAGAAGTATATGCCCGGAGGAACCTGTGGTGTAATATCCTTCGGTGTTAAGGGCGGCAGAGACAAGGCTGCTCAGTTTATGGAGGCACTTAAACTCGCGAAGATCGTGATTCATGTAGCCGACGCCAGAACCTGTGTCTTACATCCTGCCAGTACCACACATCGCCAGTTAAATGATCAGCAGCTTGCGGAAGCTGGCATATCTCCTGATCTGTTGCGTTTCTCCGTTGGCATTGAACATATCAATGATATTATTGCTGATCTGGAGCAGGCTTTTGCAGCGATCAGATAAAATTCAGTCTATCATTTATAAGGATAAGAAACCGGCAAAAGACCACGGAGCAGCAAGCTTCGTGGTCTTCTAATAAAACGCGTATTCTGGTGGGAAAATCAGGTCTGTGAAATCTGGTGGATGATCAGCAGGGCATTTGGGACAATTGCAGAAAACTGTTAATTTTCTCTCGGTCTTCATCATGCTCGCAGTGGATTTTCAATTTGTTTCCGGGTATAAGATGCATTATTTTCTGAAATCCGACAACTGCTGACAAATAGCTGTCTACTATCAGATAATCACCCTCATCTGAAATGAGGTGAATCTTCCCCTTGCAGTCCTTAAGAACTCGGACAAATGATTCTACGTTCACGTTGTCTGTTTTCATGGCGTACCTCCATAAAAGATGCCTGATTTCCTGACGCGAAACAATATGCAAATCCATTGTATCTGTTTAAAATGTTAACAGCAAGTTTACAATATCACAATTATTACAATGTGAAAAGTGTATACTTATGCAATATGCACAAGTAAGGTGTGATGATGCCTGCGTGTCCGTGCACTAATCAAATATCAAAGAGCGATTTAACTTCTTCGATCGACATTTTGGATAACAAATTCTGTCCAGGCTTGATGACTGCGTCCATCAAATTCTTTTTCTGCTGTTGTAATTTCATGATGCGTTCCTCGATTGAATCTCTTGCGTATAGTTTAATAACCTGAACGACATTCTCCTGTCCGATACGATAAGCTCTATCTGTGGCTTGGTCTTCTACAGCCGGGTTCCACCAGGGATCATAATGAATTACTGTATCGGCGCCGGTAAGATTTAAACCTGTACCACCGGCACGAAGTGAAATCAGGAAGAGATTGTTTTCTCCGCCATTAAAACGTTCAACCAGACGCAGCCGCTCTTCCGCCGCGACCTGGCCATCAATATAAAATGGCTTCTCATGCCCCGCCTGCGTCCAGTGTCGCGAAATAATGTCGAGCATGTTTGTAAATTGCGAGAATACAAGAACACGATGTCCGGAACTGATACTCTCTTCAAGCAGGTCACTGAGAAGTTCAAGTTTTCCGCTGCCACCTTCATAGTCGCTGATGAAGAGGGAAGGATGACAGCAGATTTGTCTGAGCCTGGTCAGTAGTGCCAGAATAAATATATGGCTGTGACTATATCCGTTGCCTTCAAGTTCATTCTCGAGATCGCGGCCGGCTTGACGCAGGAAGCTCTCGTAGATTTTGCGTTGCTGCAGTGTCATATCACTGATGGCAGATGTTTCGATCTTGTCAGGAAGTTCTTTGAGCACGTCTTTTTTCATACGGCGGAGAATAAATGGTTTAATTAGTTCGTGCAGCTGCTCAAGCAGCTCATTGTTCTGCTCCTGCTGTATCGGTATTTCATAGTTGTTCTGAAAATGTCTGTGGCTGAGCAGATAACCTGGCATGATGAAGTCAAATATGGACCAGAGCTCAGTCAGACTGTTTTCAACTGGTGTTCCGGTTAACGCGAACGAGCAGTCACATTTAATCTGTTTAACCGAGCGTGCGTTCAGAGTATCAGGATTTTTAATGTTCTGCGCTTCGTCAAGAAAACAGCTGGCAAACTGGATTTCACTGAGGTCATCTATATCTCTGCGCATGAGGGCATAGGAAGTAATAATGCAGGCATACTTATTAAGCTCGCTGATCCGCTGCGATCGTTGCTGTCTGCTGCCGTCAAGGATCATCACCGGCAGATCAGGTACGAAACGATTAAATTCACTGAGCCAGTTATAAGTCAAACTTGTTGGTGCGATAATCAATGTCGGTCTGCGAGTACGGCGACTGAGCCAGGTGACAAAAGCAATAGTCTGAAGTGTCTTGCCAAGCCCCATATCATCGGCCAGGATGCCGCCAAGTCGATATGTGTGCAGTGTGCAGAGCCATTGGAAACCATGGCGCTGATATGGCCTGAGTGTGGTTTTGATGCCGGAGGGCAAGCGGAAGCTTAATCTTGCAGGGTCAGATAAATGAGCTACCATATCATGGACAGTTTCGTCTATGCGCAGAATCTGACTTGTGATCGCTGATAGCGCCATCGCCCGGTAATGAGGAAGAATCAGCTGTTTTTCCTCATAGCTGCGATCTACTATGTCCCAGGACTCAAATAATCTATAAACTTCTATCAGAGACTTGCGCTCGTTTAGGCTTACCTTGCGGAAATGACCTTTGCGGCTTTGATACCAGGTTCTGCCATCCACCAATGCCTGATGGTAATCAGCAAGTTCACTCTGCTCAAGATCGCCCCAATCAGCTATCAGCTGCAATGAACTGCTGTCGGCTTCCAAGTTGAGATCAAATCTGATTCTCGGCGGTTGATGAACCTGTATTTTCTCAAGCTCGCTGCTCTCACTGACTATAGCTCTGGTGCGCAGCTTAGTTCTGCCGTGGTCAAGATACTCGAAGATTTGTTGATTGTTGTCAAGCAGCATCAGCGAACCACGTGGTTGAAAACCCATTTGCTTCAAAGCATCTTCAAAATAATGTTCCTGCTCATAATCACGGATGACCAATTGATCCACCGCCGCGGTTTCCGGCTTGCAGGGGGAGATTGCTACTGAACCATATTGATAAGCGACGTCGGCACGAATTCCTTGTGCCCCAAGATCAAGTGCCGCAGTTATTGTTAGAGGATCGCTGATAATTCTGTTTTTGATTTCTTCGCTTATCTCCATTGCGCAAAAGGTCTCGATGAGTGGCATTACTTGTCCAAGTAAATCTCCTGCTTCGGACGGCGTTAGTAATATCTGCTGTAATCCCGGAGCTTGATATACTGTTAGGAGTGGTTCTATCAGGCTAATATGCTCGCGTGGAGGAAGATAGAAGACATCGTCTACCAAGAAGACGTTGCGTGATGGTGTAATTTGTTGCATTTTACAGCCACAGGCTATTTCAAGACTCAGATAATTACTGTCTTTGAATTTTTCAAGTTT
>JAQVJP010000008.1:0-11347 GCA_028695145.1 Eubacteriales bacterium | reverse complement strand
GCAATAGCCCCAGTAGGAGGCAAAAGCACTACATGTGCATGTGGCGTCGTGAATTTGTCCGGCTGCTGTCAGAATTATTCTGACATTATATGTCTGTGAGCCGCTTACAAGTGCCTGAATGGTGTTTTTGTCGCGGTCATATTCTATATGTGTAACTTGATCGTTTTTATAGTAGCTGCGGCCTTTCATATAGGTTGGGCCGTTGGTGCTCATTTCACGGATTGTGTCTGGTCTGACGTTAAACATGATGAGTGCCTCGTTTTCTGCAAAGATATACAGCTTGATATTGTATCACATGACTGGCAAAGGTAAAATAGCCAGATGGGCGCTTAGTTTAAGGAATTCTCCTGTTCATAATGTACAACACAGAATAGTTGGATGAGAAAAATGGAGAAAAACAGAGAAAATGAGAGCTTCAGTTGGATAATTAAAATTGATACTTGACAGATCGGTAGAACGTGAATAGAATAAAGAAGCGTTTGACTTCAGATATCTGTTCTGGTGCTGGAATTATGTGACCGGAAGCAGAACGCTGGTCAGTAAATATTTGAAATGTTATTTTATGGAGGGAAGCAAGATGAGTACTTATGTAGCAAAAGCTGCTGAAGTTCAGAGAAAATGGTACGTCGTCGACGCTGAGGGAATGGTACTGGGCCGTATGGCTACAGAGATCGCCAGAGTCCTCAGAGGAAAACACAAGCCAGAGTATACACCTTTTGTCGATACCGGTGATTTCGTTATTGTTATCAATGCCGATAAAGTTGTCCTTACAGGCAATAAGCTCGATCAGAAGATGTATCGTTACCACACACAGTATCCAGGCGGTCTCAAGGAGACAACCTATCGTAAGATGATGCTGAAGAAACCTGAGAAGGTAGTTGAGCTGGCTGTCAAGGGTATGTTGCCCAAGAACGCTCTCGGCCGCGCCATGTATAAGAAGCTGAAGGTTTACGCCGGTGCTGAACATGGACACGAAGCACAGATGCCTGAGAAGCTTACGTTCTGATTGAAGGGAGGATATACCTGAAATGACTGCAAAAAAAGCTGCTAAATCATATTTCTACGGTACAGGTCGTCGTAAAAACGCTGTTGCCTGTGTACGTCTGTATCCTGGTAAGGGTGAAATTACCATCAATGGCAAGAGCCTGGATGAGTATTTTGGTATGGAAACACTTAAACTGATCGTTAGACAGCCGTTGGTTGCTACCGATACAGTTGGTCAGTATGACATCATCTGTAAGGTTATTGGTGGTGGTCTGTCAGGCCAGGCCGGTGCTATCCGTCATGGATTGGCTCGCGCTATGGTTAAGGCTGATGAAGAAGCTTACAAAGCTACTCTCAAGAAGGCCGGTTTCCTGACACGTGATTCCAGAATGAAAGAGAGAAAGAAGTACGGTCTCAAAAAGGCCAGAAAAGCATCACAGTTCTCAAAACGTTAATTTGCTGGATGCGCTTCTATCAGAACATCATTCAGACCGGATCGAGGCATCTTGCCTGGATCCGGTTTTTGTCTATCGGAGGTTTTGATTTATGCCTGTGCTAATTGAAAATGTGAATTATCTTGAGGAACAAGGTATTTTTATTGAAAGTGGTTTTGTCGCCTGGGATGATCAGAAAATTATTTATGTTGGGCGTGAATATCCGTCGACCGTGAAAACTGATGGCTGGGAAATTATTGATGGGCATGGTAAATGGCTGATGCCGGGTATGATTGACGCGCATTGCCATATCGGTCTGTTTGATGACGGTTTGACGCAGGAAGGTGATGACGGTAATGAGGATACAGATCCTGTCACACCGCACATGCGTGGAATTGATGGTGTTTTTCATGAAGATCGTTGTTTTTCTGAGGCTCTTGCTGCCGGTATCACATCGGCCAATACCGGCCCGGGCAGCGCCAATGTACTCTCCGGCAGTTTCGCTCTTGTCCGAACAGTCGGCAGAGTGGTTGACGAGATGATCATCAGCGATTATTCGGCTATGAAGGCGGCACTTGGTGAGAACCCAAAGCGCTGTCATGGACACGGGAAAGAGCGCATGCCAGCTACGAGAATGGCTACGGCTGCTGTTCTTCGTGATTCGCTGAACCGGGCAGCCTGGTATGCTGATCAGAAACGTGATAAACCACGGGACACCGAGCCTGACGCGCGTTGGGATGCTTTGCTGCCTGTATTGAGCGGCGATAAGCTGCTTAAGTTTCATGCACATCGTTCAGATGATATACTTACAGCTGTACGGATAGCCGATGAGTTTGGCCTCAGATATACAATCGACCATTGTACCGAAGGCTGGCTGATTGTCGATCTTCTACGGGAAATATGGCAGCGTGGACAGAATGATCCGCTATCTGGCAGCGGACGCAAGGGACGCGGGCGACTCGAAGGTATCATCACAGGACCATTGCTGACCGACCGCAGCAAGCCAGAGCTTAAACGTGCTGAACTTAAGAATCCGGCAATATTATCGGCAGCCGGACTGCCTGTTGCTATAATGACGGATCATCCGGTAATCCCGATTCAATACCTGCCGGTCAGCGCGGCTTTGGCTGTTCGCGCTGGTATGCGGGAAGATCTGGCTCTCAGGGCAATTACTTCAACGGCTGCCGATCTGGCCGGGGGCATAACTGATAGAGGGCGGATCAAGGTTGGCTGCGTAGCAGATCTGGTTATAATGGATAGTCACCCGTTTGATTTCAGATGCCAGGTTGAACAGGTCTGGCTTGAGGGATTAAAACATGTCTGAAATAAATTCGAAAAACAATAACACCGGCAAAAGTCCGCATGAGTGGTTTTGGCTTAGTGAGAGTTCTGAGCAGACAGAAAAATTTGGTTTTTTGCTTGGTAAATTGGCAAAAGCTAATGATGTTATCAGCCTTGATGGTGATCTTGGTGCCGGTAAAACTGCCCTTACGAGGGGCATAGCTGGTGGACTTGGACTTACAGGTTATGTTAATTCACCAACTTTTACCATTTTGATGGAACATCGCACGGATAAATCTGGACGAATGCCGCTGTTTCATTTCGACGCGTACAGGCTGGCTGATGCTGAAGCCTTCTACGAAGGTGGTTTCGACGAATATTTGGGCATGGGCGGACTGACTGTTATTGAGTGGGGTGAGCTGATTGCTGATGCTCTGCCGGAACTGACTCTTTACATCAGAATTGAGAGAACCGATTATGATAAACCTGATCAGAGGAAATTCAGTCTCAGTTGGCCGGGCTGTCCGGAGCGTCTGACCAGAGTCAAGGAGAAATTTGAAGATGAAAGTATTGGCTGTTGACACTTCAGGCACTAGCCTTTCGCTCGCTTTATGCGAAGACGATAAACTTGTAGCTGAGTTTAATCTGCAGCAAGGTTACAATCATTCTGTGACGCAGATGCCGCTGCTTGAACATATGCTATCTGTATGTGGTGTTACGGCAGGAGACATTGATCTGTTTACCTGCTCAATCGGGCCGGGGTCTTTTACCGGTATCAGAATTGGCGTCAGCAGTGTAAAAGCCATGGCTTATGCGCTTGGGCGGCCTGCTATTGGGGTTTCTTCACTTGAAGCTCTGATGTTTCCATTCATAAACCTTGAATCTGCACTTATATGTCCGGCTATTGATGCCAGAAGAGGGCGTGTTTTTGCCGGCTTATGGCGGGTTGAAAATGGTCGGCTAAGTGAAGTCATTCCTGCGGCTAATGTGCTGGCTGTAGATTTGGCGTCACAAATTGTTGATTTAACGGTAGCCTGCGATATCCGGTTTGCCGGAGATGGCCAGTCTGCTGTGATTGAGGCCGTGCATGAACTTCTTCCTGGTAATCGTAATAACAGTGGTTTAATGATCGCTTCAGATGGTTCTGGACGCTGTATCAGGGCATATGCAGTAGCACAGATTGGTTTACATAATTATCTGCAAGGGGCGGACTCACAATCGCAGACATTGATGCCGGAGTATTTGTCACCATCGCAGGCTGAACGCATGAGGGACGCTAAATGATTGATCAGACAGCGTTACCTCCTGAAATAGTACTGCGCGAGGGCGCGGTGGCTGACGCCTGCGCATTGGCCGAACTTGATACACGCTGTTTCGCTATACCTTGGTCGGAACAGGCTTTTGCTGCAGATCTTAATGATAGCGGTAAAACTTGCTACTATGTACTTGAAGAAGAAGGTAAACTGATCGGCTATGGTGGCTGGTGGCGTGTGGTTGATGAAGCTGAAATTATGAATATAGCTGTAGACCCACATTACAGGCGCCGCGGATTAGCCATGGTACTTCTTGCTGCTCTGGTAAGGCAAGCTCAGAAGGAAGGTTTAACAGCGATGACTCTCGAAGTGAGAGAAGGAAATCATCCTGCGATAGCACTCTATGGTCGATTTGGTTTCGAAAAAGCTGGACTTAGACGTGAGTATTACGCGGATAATAAAGAAAATGCCATCATTATGCTGAAAAAACTTAACTAAATGTTTTCTTGTTATATGCAATGTGCTGTAATAACGAACGCTATTTAGCGCATATTGACAAAAAGCAAACCTTAACACTATACTAAGTTTAGTTTGATTAAACCTTTTCGGCAAAACTGGGAGGATAGAAATGGTTACAAAAAATGTGACTTTTAATTGTGAAGAAGCTTTGCACATGAAGGCAGTGGCGGTTTTGATTCAAAAAGCTTCAACCTTCCGCTCAAGCATCTGGCTGGCTAAGGGCGAACGTCGTGCCAATGCCAAGAGCTTGTTGGGTGTCATGTCACTTGGTATTGAAAATAAAACGGAGCTGACCGTTACTGCTGAAGGCAATGACGAAGCAGAAGCTCTTGATTCTATTGTCGGTTATCTGGAGAAACCGGAATTCTAAAGAAAGGCTAATGCTTTGGCTGAGAATTCTTTTGACGCGAGATTAGATCTTGTACCTCAGAGCCCGGGTGTATACCTGATGAAGGATGCAGCCGGCTCTGTTATATATGTGGGAAAAGCTGTGCTGCTGAGGAATCGACTGCGCAGCTATTTTTCACCCAATCCTCAAGGAAATGCCAAAGTATTGGCTATGATCAGTCATATTGCTGACTTTAGTTATATTGTCTGTGAGAATGAGCTTGAGGCTCTTATACTTGAAGCCAATCTAATTAAGGAACATCATCCGCGTTATAACATTCTTCTGCGTGATGATAAGGGTTATCCTTATATCCGTATTACTATGAACGAAACTTATCCGCGTCTGCTTAAGGCTTTTCGTATCGGCTCTGATAGAAAAGCCGGCGCGCGCTATTTTGGTCCATATCTTGCGGGAGATCTCTATCGAGCTCTTGATGCTTTGCGCCATATTTTCCCGACCAAAACCTGCAGACGCGTCCTTCCAAGGGATATTGGCAAAGAACGCCCCTGCCTTAACTATTATATCGGCAGATGTGTAGGTCCTTGCCGTGGAGATGTGCCTGTTGAGCGCTATCGTAGTGTTATGGAAGATATCTGCCGTTTCCTCGAGGGCCGTTACAGTGGGATCCTTAAAAACCTTGAAACTAAGATGTCTGCAGCCGCCAATCAACTTGATTATGAGCAGGCAGCTGTTTATCGTGATAGAATACAATCTTTGAATAAGTTAATGGAAAAACAAAAAGCTGTTTCTGAAAAAGAATTCGACGCAGATATTATTGGTATTGCCAGAAACGGGACTGAAGTCTGTCTGCAGAAACTTGAGGTTCGCGAAGGCCGTATTGTTGGCAGTTCTGCTTTTTTTCTGCCAGATGATCAGCTTGAGGATAATGAGTTGCTGGCAGCTTTTGTTAGTCAGCATTATCCAGATGCGGCTATGATACCACCGGAGATTTTGTTGCCATCTGATCTCTCTGATGAGGAAGCCTTGACGGAACTGCTTAGACAATTTAGAGGTGGCAGAGTTCATTTGCTTATGCCCCAACGCGGTGCTAAAAAACAGTTGCTTGATATGGCGAGATTTAACGCCGGCGAATCACTGCAGCGTCATACATTGATGGGCGGTTCCGGACAGACGGCTTTGCAGGCATCTCTTAAATTGCTCGCAGAAAAAGCCGCAGCTGATAAAGCTCTTCATCGAATTGAAGCTTATGATATTTCCAATATTGGACGTGATGATATGGTTGGAAGCATGATTGTTTTTGCTGAAGGTAGACCGGCACGTCAGCAGTATCGCCATTATAAAATCAAATTACAGGACGTACAGGATGATTATCAGGCTATGCGTGAAATGCTACAACGGCGCTTGTCGCGGATAGGCGATGATAAATTCGGTTCGCGCCCTGATCTTATATTGGTTGATGGAGGTCAGGGACATGTTAATATGGCAGTTCAGTTGATCGCGCAAATGCAATTGAATATTCCTGTAGCCGGTATGGTAAAAGATAATCGTCACCGTACTCGTGGTCTGGCCCTCCCTGGCGGTCATATTGTCGAACTGGCGGATAAACTGCGCCTGCACAGAAGTATTATAAAGTCTGATAAGAGCGCTGACAAAAGCGCTGGAAAAATTGCCCAAAAAACTGCGGAAGTGACCGCTCGGAATATAAGTAAGCAATCTGATATTGAGTATACGGCTGAAGATGAGATGCTCTGGCGTGTTGCTGAGCAGGCTGCTGATTTCGATCAGAATGTTTCTGATCAACAGGCGGCCGCAATGGGTCTTCTACGACTGTTAACCGCTATTCAGGACGAAGCACATCGCTTCGCCATTACGTATCAGCGTAAACTCTCAAGTAAGCGACATACAAAATTTTCACTTGAAAGTATCAATGGAATCGGGCCGGCAAAAAGGCGGCTTCTGCTTCATCATTTTGGTACGATCAAATTAGTTGGAGAGGCTTCGTTGGAAGAACTTGAAAAAGTTCAAGGCCTTGGAGTACAGGCCGCTCGTGCTGTTTTTGAGCATTTTCATGGGGAGGTCGGCGAATGAGTTTATTTGTTATAGCTGATACGCACCTCTCACTGGGAGTAGATAAGCCAATGCATGTTTTTGGCGCCAGATGGCAGAATCATGAACAACAGCTGTACGAAAACTGGTGGTCAGTTGTTAAGCCTGAGGATACAGTTGTTATTCCAGGAGATATTTCCTGGGCGATGCATCTGCCGGAGGCTCTGCCTGATCTTCGGTTTTTAAATGAACTACCCGGGCGCAAATTGTTGTCTCGCGGTAATCACGATTATTGGTGGACTTCTTTGCGCAAAATGGAATATTTTTGTGAGCTTTATGGCCTGAGTACGCTTGAGTTTTTGCGCAATAATGCTGTCATTTATGAAGATAATCTGATTTGTGCTACACGTGGCTGGATTTTACCGGATGACAGTGAATTCACTGTTTCAGATGAAAAAATACTGCTTAGGGAAGCAGCAAGACTTAAATTATCGCTTGACGCCGCACAATCTTTCCGTCGGCCCCATCACCGTCTGATAGTCTTTTTACACTATCCTCCGCTCACCAGATCTCTTGGATCATCGGTTTTTACCGACTTAATGCATGAATACAGTGTGGATATTTGTTGTTACGGCCATATTCATGCTTCTGTGTCGCCGCTCGTTATGTCGGATGTCGAGCTTGAAGGCATCAGATATTGGCTTACGGCGTCAGACCAAATTGGCTTCAAACCGTTGCGGCTGTAGTGTTTTAGCTGTATTGCACAGTTGCACGGTTTGTGAACATAGTATATAATCAAATGCACGATTTAATGATGAATGAAGAGGTATCACAATGGCTTACAGTATGACCGGCTTCGGCCGTGGTGAGGCTTATCATGACGAGTGCCGGATAACTGTTGAGATGAAATCCGTAAACAATAGATATTGCGATATTCAGGTAAGACAGCCACGTATTCTGGCAGCTCTGGAAGGTCGTGTGCGCGAGCTTATCAGTTCAAGATTGGCACGCGGCAAAATTGATATTTTTATCAATTTTGAAGATAACAGCGCAAATTCGATTTCAGTGAAAACAGATACCGCTCTGGCGCAGGCTTATGCCGACGCTTTTCGAAAAATATCTGATGTAGCTGCTGTTCCCGATGGATTAACCGCTTCTGTGATTGGACGTTTTAATGATGTTCTTAAGGTAGAAACAGCGCAGGTTGATGAAAATGCTGTCTGGCAGTTGCTACAGGAAGCGTTACAACAGGCTCTTGAACGCATGTGTCAAATGCGCGGCAGTGAAGGTGGCAAGCTGGTAAAAGATATTAATATTAAGCTTGATGGCCTTGCGGATCTGAAAGAGAGAATCGCACGACGTGCGCCAACAGTTCCGGAAGATTATCGCCAGCGGCTGCAGCAGAGAGTACAGGAATTGCTCGATGATCAGAGCAGAGCTTTTTATGATGAACAGCGTCTGGCCGCTGAAGTAGCTATATTTGCTGACCGCTGTGCCATCGACGAAGAACTTGTTCGTCTTGATAGCCATTTTGTTCAGTTTCGCGATATGCTGACTGAAAATGAGCCTATTGGTAAAAAACTTGACTTCCTCATACAGGAAATAAACAGAGAAATTAACACTATAGGTTCAAAAGCCAATGACCTCGAGCTTACAGGTTACGTGGTTTCTATGAAGAGCGAGCTGGAAAAAATTCGCGAACAGATTCAGAATATTGAGTAGGAAGGAAGTCAGATGACCGATGCGAAATTCATAAAAATAGGCTTCGGCAATCTTGTCAGTATTAATAGGATTGTAGCAGTCGTTGGCCCTGAATCTTCACCGGTAAAAAGACTGATACAGGATGCCCGTGATCGTGATATGCTGATAGATGCTACATCTGGCCGGAAAACAAGGTCTGTTTTGATTATGGACAGTGAGCACATTATATTGTCAGCCATTACTGTAGAAGAGCTTGATGAAGCTATGAGAGAGGAAGGACAGTCATGAGTGAATTTAAGCCCAAAGGACTTGTTATTTGTGTTTCCGGCCCTTCCGGTGTAGGCAAAGGTACTATAATCGATGAGCTTAGAAGAATTTCACCCGATACTATACATTCAATATCCGTAACAACAAGAACACCTCGTCCGGGTGAAATAGATGGTGTTCACTATTATTTTCGTACTACAGAAGAGTTTGAACAGATGATGTCACGTGGAGATATTCTCGAACATGATTGTTACTGCGGGAATTACTATGGCACTCCGCGTGCCCCGCTTATAGAAGCGACGGAACAAGGCCACGATGTTGTAATGGATGTTACTGTTCCCGGTTCACTCGCGGTCATGAAAAATTTTCCTGACGCGGTTACTTTGTTTCTGTTGCCCCCGTCTTTTACCGAGTTAAGAAGACGGCTGACAAGAAGAGGCACTGAAGATCAGGAGGTCGTAGAACGCAGATTGCAAAAAGCTCGCGACGAGATCGAAAAAACACGTTTATTTCAATACGTTGTAGTCAACGATGAGATACAGCAGACGGCACGCAAAATCCTGTCCATCGTGGAAGCTGAACGCTGCAGATATGAACAGATGGCAGGTATAGAAAAATTGATAATGTCCAAATAAAAGGAGGAATCCCAATGCTGGTTAAACCACCAATGGAAAAACTACTGCCAAAAGCAGACAATCGCTATGTTCTGGCGATGCTTGTGGCCAAAAGAGCAAGACAACTGGTTAACGGAGCACAGCCGCTTAGTCAGTCCGAATCCCCGAATTTAGTAACTGTAGCCTGTGAAGAGCTCGGTTCAAATCGAGTTGCCTGTGTGCATGGTCATGTGAACGCCTATATCCCGCTTCGTCCAGAAATTGAAGCGGCTCGTTTGGCGGCTCAGGCCGCGGCTGAACAAGCAAGTACCGCCGACGCTATTAAAGAAGAACTGGATAAGGTTTCATCTGCTCAACCTGCACCTGAAGCTGATGACGCAGTACTCATAGGTGAAGCTTTGATGAATCTTGAACCTGCTCAGCAGACTGACTCTTCAGAAGAGAACAGTGATGAGAATCAGGAAGAGAACTCCGCTAATGATGACGACGACAACGCAGAAGAAATCACAGCCGCTGCCGGCGAAGCTTTTCCTTTCAAATTGGCTCCGCCGATGGAAGCCGCTGATTTTGTAAATCATAATTTCAATCAGGAAGCGGAGGAAGAAGAATAATGAATCCAGGTGAAAAAACCATGGAAAAAGTCGTTGCGCTGGCGAAGAATCGAGGATTTGTTTATCCTGGTTCAGAAATATACGGTGGTCTGGCTAATTCATGGGATTATGGCCCGCTCGGTGTCGAGCTTAAGAATAATGTCAAAAATGCCTGGTGGCAGAAATTTGTACGCGAGAATCCTTACAATGTAGGTGTTGACTGCGCGATTTTGATGAATCCACAGGCCTGGGTAGCTTCCGGTCATGTTGGTGGTTTCAGCGATCCTCTGATAGATTGCAAGCAGTGCAAAAGCAGACATCGTGCAGATCAGTTGATTGAGAATTTCAACAAGGAGCAGGGGCTTGAAGAAACACCTGTAGATGGTTGGTCTAATGAACAGCTTGTTGAATATATAAAAGAAAAGAATATTCCCTGTCCGTCTTGCGGTGGTCATGAGTTTACGGATGTTCGCAAGTTTAACCTGATGTTTAAAACATTTCAGGGTGTAACGGAAGACAGCAAGGCTGAGCTTTATCTGCGTCCGGAAACAGCTCAAGGTATTTTCGTAAATTTCAAAAATGTACAGCGGACAACGCGTAAAAAAATTCCTTTTGGCATATGCCAGATCGGCAAGTCCTTCAGAAATGAGATTACCCCCGGCAATTTCACATTCCGTACACGTGAATTTGAACAGATGGAACTTGAGTTTTTCTGCGAGCCGGGAACGGATCTGGAATGGTTTGAATACTGGCGTAGTTTCTGCTATCAGTGGCTGCTTGATCTTGGACTTAAACAAGATGAGTTGAGAACCCGCGATCACGGTGCGGAAGAGCTGTCCTTCTATTCCAAGGCCACCACCGATTTTGAGTTTCTTTTCCCGTTTGGCTGGGGTGAGCTCTGGGGGATCGCCGATCGTACTGATTATGATCTTAAGCAGCACATTGAACATGCAAAAGAAGATCTTTCATACTTCGACCCCGCGACTAATGAGAAATATATTCCTTATGTTGTTGAGCCGTCGCTTGGAGCTGATCGTGTAACTTTGGCGTTCCTTTGTGGTGCTTATGACGAGGAAGAAATCGCTCCCGGTGATGTCCGTACAGTTTTGCGTTTTTCTCCTGTGTTGGCACCGGTAAAAGTCGCTGTGCTGCCTTTGTCAGCTAAGTTGACAGAGGCTGCTGCGCCTGTTTACCATAAACTCAGTAAAATGTTCAATTGCGAATTTGACGATCGTCAGTCAATAGGTAAGCGTTATCGTCGTCAGGATGAAATTGGCACACCTTATTGTTTGACATTCGATTTCGAATC
>JAQVJP010000080.1 GCA_028695145.1 Eubacteriales bacterium | reverse complement strand
TTCAAAGATAAAGGCGAATCAGCCAGAATGAGTCTGGCGCTTCCGACCGAGTGGCATTTTGAGAATTACTCAGTAGTTATCGAACAAGGAAAACTGCTGCAAGGTTTCAGTAACAGTATGCTGTATGCGGTTGTATCTACTTCAGTCGCGCTTCTTGGCTGTGCGATGGCGGCTTTTGTTATGAGCAGGAAGAGAAGTAAGTTGAATGTATTTCTTTACTATTTTGTTATTTGTGGCCTCTTCTTTCCGATAAACTATGTAACATTGGTAAAAGTTCTGCAGATCTTCAAGGTTGCCAATACAAGAGCAGGTCTGATCATAGCTTTTACCAGCAGCATGATACCCTTCTGTATGTTTGTTATTCGCAATTTTATCAGTTCAGTTCCTGTAGAGCTCGATGAAGCCGCTGTTATTGACGGCGCTGGACCTGTCAGGCTTTTCTTTGGGATCATTCTGCCGCTCTTGAAACCGATAATGGTTACGGCTTTTATTCTTCAGTTTATGGGGGTCTGGAATGATTTCATGACACCGCTTTATCTGTCGGCTACAAGTAAAATGTGGCCCATGAATCTGGCTGTTTACAATTTCTTCGGCAAGATGTCCAGCTATTGGAATTATGTTTTTGCTGATATCGTGTTAACTGTGTTGCCGGTTGTTATTGTTTATCTGATTGGTCAGAAATATATCGTTAGCGGTATGACCTCAGGTGCGGTCAAGGAGTAAGTATCGAAACATATTCGGAGGATATAAATGGATTCAACAAACTTAGCAGCTAAGGCTGTTTCCGCTCCGGTTAAGCTCAATGATGGAACAAGGAATCTCTGGTTGATTCCATATGCCGAGGATATAGTCCGGATAATATTTTCCGGTAATGAGCGGATTTCTGATCGTGAGAGTATGATTGTAACTGCCCGGGCTGATTACAGCGGTTGGGAGCTAATCGAAAACGAACGGGAAATCATACTGCGGTCTTCATCTCTCCAAGTGCTTGTTGGCAGAAGCAAACTCAATGTCAGCATATTTGATAATGATAATAATTTGATATATCGTGAATCTGCGAGAAGCGCCAAGGAGCTGGAGTCAAAAGAAGTAATCCGTACCAAGACGGCGGCACCTGATCAATTGAAAATGGAAGTTACTGTGGATGGGTTGCGGGTGCGCGCACAAGATATCGAAACTTATGTCGATCGCATGGCCGCTCAATATAGACTTCATTTCGATTTTGCGGATGATGAAGCCTTATATGGTCTCGGCTCGCATGAAGAAGGAGTCGGTAATCTTCGCGGTACGCATCAGTATGTTTACCAACAGAATATGAAGGCCTGTGTTCCCGTGCTGATTTCAACACGAGGTTACGGATTGTTGTTTGACAGCAGCTGTCTGATGACCTTCCGTGATGATTTTATGGGTTCATATATGTGGTTTGAGATTACTGATCAGCTGGATTACTATTTCTATGCCGGAAATAATCTCAACAAGTTGAATGCTTCATATTATAAGCTCACCGGCACACCGCCGCTGCTTCCTCGCTGGTCTTTTGGCTATGTTCAGTCGAAGGAACGTTATGTTGACGCTGCTGAAATGATAGCTGTTGCCAGTGAGTACAGGAAGAGGAAGATTCCACTTGATTGTCTTGTGCTTGACTGGAGGTCATGGGAAGGTGATCTCTGAGGAGAGAAGGAGTTCGATCGCGACCGTTTCCCTGATCCCGCAGAGCTTGTAAATAACCTTCATCAAATGGATGTTCGTATGATGATTTCAATCTGGCCGAATATGGCGCCCGGTGGTACTAATTCAGCTGAGATGATTGAAAATGGCTATATGCTGGGCAATCTTTCAACCTATAACGCTTTTGATGAACAAGCGCGGGCTACTTATTGGCAACAGGCATCCAAGGGTTTGTTTTCAAGTGGTCTTGATGCCTGGTGGTGTGATTGTACAGAGCCTTTTGAAGGTGACTGGAAGGGCAGTATCAAGCCTGAACCGGAAAACAGAATCGCCATAAATTGTGATGAAGCAAGAAGATATCTTGATCCGACTATGATAAACGCTTACTCACTGCAACATTCACGCGGCATATATGAAGGACAACGCGCTGAAACCAAAGACAAGAGGGTTGTCAATTTGACCAGATCATCCTATGCCGGTCAACACAGATACGCTACCATTACCTGGTCCGGTGATACCGCGGCTTCCTGGGATATGTTCAAGACTCAGATCACAGCAGCTACAAATTTCTGTGTTACAGGTGAGCCTTACTGGACTATGGATATTGGTGCTTTTTTTGTTGGGCGCAAGGAGCAATGGTTCTGGTCTGGTCAATATGATCAAGGCTGTATGGACCCCGCATATCGAGAGTTTTATCTTCGTATGTATCAATTCGGCGCTTTTTTACCTATGTTTCGTTCGCATGGTACAGACACTCCGCGCGAAATCTGGCGCTTCGGTAATCCCGGAGAAATAATTTATGATACGCTTGCTGCTTTTACCAGACTTCGTTATCGATTGTTGCCTTATATTTATTCTCTTGCCGGGCAGGTAACGCATGAGGCAGGTTATATAATTGCACCACCGGCTATGGTTTTCCCTCAAGACATATTAACTCATGACTTGACAGATAGCTTCATGCTTGGTCAGTCAATATTAATCAGGCCGATTACTGACCCCATTCACAATTCAACGTCAGTTGAAGCAACAAATAGTGTCTCTGTCTATCTGCCAGCCGGTTGTGATTGGTTTGATTTTTTCAGTGGTGAAAAATACACTGGCGGTCAATACGTTGAAATGCCTGTGGAACTTGAGAGAATTCCTGTGTTTATCAGAGGAGGCTCAATTTTACCGCTTGCGCTGGCAGAACAGGTTGAAGCAGCGGCATCTACTGAAGATATATCGCTTGAGTCTTATGAGATTGTGGTGTATCGAGGTGCTGACGCCGAGTTTTCATTGTACGAGGATGCCGGTGATGGCTATGATTATGAGCAAGGAGCCTATGTCGTGACACAACTCAGCTGGAACGAGAACAAGAGAAATCTAACTCAGCGGGTGCATGGCGATTTCCCCGGCTTCATAGCAGATAAGAAAATTAAACTGAAAATAATTGAATGAAAAACAGCCTGAATCAGTTTTTCTGATTCAGGCTGTCTCTGTATTCTATTGGACTCAGACCTGTATTTTTTTTAAAAATTCTGCTGAAATACCCCTGATCCTGATAACCAATCATTTCGCCAATTTGCTTGATGGACATATCAGGATTATGTGCAAGTAAAGATTTGGCTTGAGCTATTCTTAAACCCAGCAGGTAACGTGAGGGTGTAGTGTCATATTGCTGGCAGAACAGTTTTGTCAGCCAAGCGGCGCTGTAATTCAGTTTCTGAGCAATGACATTTAGATTAATATCTTCACGAAAATTATTCTGAATATAGGTTTTCAGTGTAAAAGCAAGCTGCTCAGGATTGCTGCGCAGCCATGAATCATCAAGAACCGCATTGTATTCTTCCTGATCCTGATCAAGTGAGGTTTTAACTTTTACCAGCGATTGATATAACTCCTGCGGATCAACCGGTTTGAGCAGGTATTCGCTTACTTGTATCCGGATGGCTCGACGTGCGTAGTCAAAATCAGAGAAACCGCTGATGATGATCGATTTTATGTACGGGAAATAATCATGTACCTGTTCAAGCAGCGTTACACCATCCATCATCGGCATTCGAATATCCGAAATTATCAGGTTCGGCGACAGCTCATGCACAAGATCAAGAGCCTGTGCGCCGGTCTGCGCTTTGCCGACTACTTCAAATCCAAGACCGGTAGCCTCGATTTTTCTAACCAAGTCATTAAGCAGCAGCTCTTCATCTTCAGCTTGTTCAGCGTTGTTATGATTTCTTCAGGGAAGCCGGGACCGGAATCAGTTACCTCGATCAGCCAATTGAGTGGTTTGCTGTTATCCTCGGTGCTTGATGGCAGCGGTCTGCCTGTGACGGTGATCTGCCATGGTGGATAACAATCAGTTCCATACTTAAGAGCGTTTTCGACCAGCGGCTGAATAATCAACTTAGGAATAGCCTGTTCAGAGAGTTCTTCGCTGACGTCTATTCGGTAGGAGAGACTGCTTTGGTATCTGATTTTCATGCAGTAGAGGTATTTGTCAAGATAATCAAGCTCTTCTCGCATTGTAACCACAGTTGAGCTGCCATGTGATATGTAGCGCATTATACCATTTAGATTACGACTGAGTTTAACTACTTCTTCACATTGCTTGTTTTCCGCAAGAATTATAATGCTTGATAATGAATTATAATAAAAATGTGGATTGATCTGTGATTGCAGAGCTACCATACGAGCTTTCATTTCCTGATGCTTGGAATAAAGTGCTTGATCCATTGAGATCTTCAACTTGTCACGCAAGTCAGAGAAGGACTGGTTAAGCTCTTCAACTTCTTCAAAACCGTCATCCAGGGGCTGTTTGGTTTGATCATCAAGTGTGTTCAGCTCAGTTTTGTGAATTATGCTGCGCAGCTGTCTAATCGGTCTGGCCAGACGATATGACATCGAGTAGGACATAGCTGCCGCAAGTCCGAGCAGTATTAAAATAGCCGCTGCAAGTAGAGCTGTTAGCCTGCGAACCGGCGAGAGTACCTGATGTTCCGGCATGACAGAAACATATGTCCAGGAAGTATAATCTGATTTTTGATAAGTGACAATTTCTCTTGACCCTGTATCCGCGTTACGTGTAGCCGAGCTGCCGGCGGCGGATTCAATGAGCTGCAGATACTGCTGCGGAGTATGCAGCAGTACCTGTTCATCTTCTTTGAATGGATAAATTAACGTTCCTTTTTCATTAAAAACGAATATATCCGGTGCGCCGGCATCACTATTTTGCAGTGAAATGATTGATTTGAAAACTGTATTACAGCGCATCATGGTTTCGATAATTCCTACCTGTCGGCCATATCTGTTATAGTATGTTCTATACAGTGAGAGATAATAAATATTTGCCTTGCTGGACTTGCTGAGTAGATCAGTACTGTAAGGCGCAGGAATATATTTGTGGCCGGCCAGCTCAAGAGTTGGTTTATACCAATTTTGTTCACGTAAATCTATGCTGCCGCTGTTGTTTACATAGCCAAATCCAATCTGTTGTCCGGAAAAACTGAAAATATTGATCTGATCTGCTTGTACCTCTGTACCATTAATTGCTACAAACAAATCCGCAAGTCGTCTGGTCTGATTAAGATCAGGTTCATCGTCTGAGAAATATTCTTCAAGATTGGACATTACAACGTTGCTGTAGCCAATATTTATTGAGAGGTTGTCAAGAGTTCTTATGGCCTGGTCGGTTTGCACTTGCATATGAGAAGTCTGGCTGATCAGGTTTTCTGTTTCTCTATTAATTAGAATAGCTGAAGTGTATTGATAGAAGAAAACAGCAAACCCAGCAACTATTGTCATTGCCAGTAATAAATATGATTTAAACAGACCACTCTGAAGTGTTTTTTTCTTCTTCGTTCAGTTAATAAACATAAATTTTTAACCTCATATTTATCTTATAAGCGTAACCGTTATTATAACATGAATGACTTGCGGAATGGGTTTAGAGCAATGATTTCACCCCCATGTCGAACAATGGTACAATAGAAGCCATATAGCTGATTCACCAATAATAGTTTCAGGAGGATTTTATGTCCAAGTATATTCTGGTTCTTAATTGTGGCAGTTCATCTGCAAAATTCAATCTATTTTCTCTTGCTCAGGAAAACAAGCTGGAGCCTGTGCTGCAGGGAATGGCCGAGGAAATAGGTAACACTGCTGAGAGTTCCTTGAAATGGAGTACCAATGGTAATAAACAGCGTAGTGCCAGACCAATAGCGGATCACAGGCAGGCTCTTCTTGGAATATTTGATATGATGACCGAACAGGGTTTTGACCACGATGATATTTGCGCGGTGGGTCATCGTGTTGTACATGGTGGAGAAGCTTATACCGGTAGCGTTAGAATTAATGATGAAGTAATAGAAGAGATACGACGTCTGATTCCCATAGCACCACTGCATAATCCGCCAAATCTGACAGGTATTGAAGAGAGCATCCGGCTGCTGCCTGATGTGCCACAAGTAGCCGTTTTTGACACGGCCTTCCACGGGACTTTGCCTGATTATGCTTATAGGTATGCGGTGCCTGCATGGTGGTATGAGGATCTTGGCGTTCGTAAGTTCGGATTCCACGGAACATCGCACATGTATGTTGCCAGAAGAGCGGCCAGAATGCTTGGCAAGAAATCTTCTGAGTTTTGTGGCATTACAGCTCATCTTGGTAATGGCTGCAGTATAACAAAAATTGAAAATGGTAAATCAGTTGATACAAGCATGGGTTTCACACCGCTTGAGGGTGTAATCATGGGCACAAGATCTGGTGATATTGACCCTACACTAATCAGCCATGTGGCTAACAGCCTGTCTGTCGACCAGGGTCTGGATAAGGGCGATGCTTATGAAGCTGTTATGAAGGCTCTAAACAAAGAGAGCGGTCTCAAGGCTCTTGCGGATACAAACATGATGCAGGTAATTCGTGAGAGAGCTCAAGCTGGAGATGTGGAAGCACTTGCTGCGATCAGGATCTATGCGTATAGAGTAGCCAAGTATATAGGGCAATATTGGGCGACACTTCCGCATACCGATGCCATCGTCTTCACAGCGGGTCTTGGTGAGAATGAAGGCTATGTCAGAAGAATGATTCTTGAGTATCTGCCTGCTCTCAAATTTGAAATTGATGAAGATAAAAATAGTACACGTGGAAATGAAATGATTTTTGCCAGAAGTAGAATATCTGCTGAAAATAGTCTTGCTGTAATGGTGATTCCAACTGATGAAGAAGCTGTTATCGGTTATGATACGCTCTATCTTGGTTATCTTGGAGAAGATATTCCTGATATGTATCCTTTTGAAATGCAGTTCAGATTGAGAGAGGTGAAATTTAATTGACTGCTTGGCTGAAAAAAGTGCGTGAGGTTGCTGTAACCGTAGCTCCGGTTGCTGTCATAGTATTGCTTTTGCATTTCACTATCGCACCTCTTGAACCATTGCTGCTTATCAGGTTTTTCATCGGCAGTATAATGCTTATTGTAGGTATGTCGATATTTCTTGTAGGTGTTGATCTTAGCATTTCTCCACTTGGTGAGCTCCTTGGTGAGAATACAGCCCGTAGCGGCCGACTTGATATTGTCATACTTGCCGGCCTGCTGCTTGGCTTTTTTATTTCGATAGCGGAGCCTGCGCTGCATATTCTCGCAACCGAAATTGATCAGGTAACAGCTGGTGGTATCAGCCGTTGGCCACTTGTTATCATTGTTTCAATAGGCATTGCTTTTCTTGTTTCTTTCGGGCTTGTACGTGTGCTCTACAGTATTCCGTTGTATATTATTCTGACTGCGCTCTACATTGTGATCTTTGTTCTTAGTCTTTTTGTTTCTCCTGAATATCTGGCAATTGCTTTTGACTCATCGGGAGCTACTACAGGTGCTATGGCAGTACCATTTTTGCTGTCACTGTCACTTGGTATTGCCCGAATGAAGAAAAATGGCAAAGCATCTGAAAAGGACAGCTTCGGTCTGGTAGCTATAGCTTCTGCAGGAGCGATAATCGCCGTTCTGATTATGAGCCTTTTTGCTGAAGCTCCTAAGGAGCAACCGATGCAGCAAACCGCGATTGATACGTCAATACCTCTTGCGGAGCCGTTTCTTAATGGCATTGTAGTTGAGGCAAATAACGCTTTGCTCTCAATAGCGCCGCTGTTTCTAATTTTTATGTTGAGTCAGTTATTTTTTCTTAAACTCAAGAAGAGAAAAGTAACGCGTATGAACAGAGGTTTTTATTATTCTTGGTCTGGTCTTGTGATTTTCATGGCTGGTGTAAACGCTGGTTTCATGGATGTCGGCAGGGCGGTAGGAGTTTCTCTGTCGAAGACTGGTAACCCCGTGGCAGTGATAATTGTTGGTTTTGTCCTTGGGTTAGTAACGATTTTAGCCGAACCTGCTGTGCATATATTAACAGAGCAGATTGAAGAGGTCACCAGCGGTTCTATCAGGCGACCTATTGTATTAACCGCGTTGGCAATTGCTGCCGGCACAGCGATTGCTCTGTCTGTAATCAGAGTAATGGTTCCTGGGTTTCAGCTCTGGCATATTCTGCTGCCGGGATACGTTATTGCCATAATTCTTGCCCTCTTCGGCTCGAAGCTATTTGTCGGAATCGCGTTTGACTCTGGTGGTGTAGCCTCAGGCCCAATGACTGCTACGTTCGTTCTGGCATATACTCAAGGCGCAGCCTCTGCCACAGAAGGCGCAAGCATTCTTGTTGATGGGTTTGGTGTGATTGCTCTGGTTGCCTTAACGCCCATTATTACACTTCAGCTGCTTGGACTTATTTACAGGCACAAAACTACTGTAAGGACGGAGGTAAAACAAAATGACTGAAGAAGTGCTGAAATTTGAGAATTGTGAATCTGGTATTTATATATTGACGGTAATTGTTGATAATGGCAAAGGCAGTAAAGTTTTGAAACTATGTCGACAAGTTGGTGTCGGGGGAGGAACAATATGTCTTGGTGAGGGTACTGTTGGTCGTTCCATGTTTACATGGATTGATTATCCAACTGTAAAAAAAGAGATCGTTATAATGGCCGTTACGGGTTTACAGGCTTCTAACGCGCTAAATGTTTTGCAAACTAAGTTAAAACTGAACAAACCCGGACACGGTATTGCTTTTCGCATTGCTCTGGATAATTTGTTTGGTTCAAGCAGGTGCGCTTCTTCAGATGAGAATGAGAGGATTGATATTATGGCTGAGCATAAACACAAAGCGATATTTGTAATTGTTGATCGTGGGAACGCGGAAACAGTAATTGAAGCAGCTGAGGAAGCAGGCGCACGCGGCGCAACTGTCATCAATGCCAGAGGTGCCGGTACTCATGAGACTAGCAAATTGTTTGCAATGGTTGTAGAACCGGAAAAAGAAGTAGTATTGATTGTTGCCGCAATGGAGCGAACCGACTCTATCACAACTGCCATCAGAGCGGTTTCAGGACTTGATAAACCCGGCAAGGGAATCATGTTTGTTGTAGATGTTGAACAGACGGTTGGCCTGTATTGATAAATAATCGCTGGATAATCGAGGAGAAAAAAATGCCGAAAATTGTGTTTACAGAAAGACTAAAAGAGGGATATTTGGGTAGGATATCAGCGCTCATGCCCGGATGGACTATTATTGATAATTGTGATGTATCAGAAAATTTGAGTGTTTTGACAGAAGCGGAAATCCTGAGTGGGTTTTTGAAGCCTGATACTATCAAGCTTCTGCTGGCGACTGAAAATAATCTTAAGTGGATTCATGTCTGGTCAGCAGGTGTTGATGGTATGCCTCTTGATGAAATCGCCAGACAAGGGGTTACACTGACCAATTCCAGCGGCGTTCATGCTAATGGTATATCTGAAGTTGTGCTGGCTTTGATGCTGGCACTGAGCCGCAGGCTTCAAATCAGCATCAGAAAACAAGCCGCTAACGAATGGGATCCGGTTTTGCCGCTGACTGAGCTGAATGGTAAAACTCTTGGTATACTCGGAGTTGGATCGATAGGTCGTCAAACCGCTTCTGTGGCCGCTGCCTTGGGCATGCATGTTCTTGGGTTGAACCGCAGTGGCCGACCTTGCAAGTGTGTGGATAAAATGTATAAAGTCGAAGAAATAGCCATGCTTCTGCCGCAGTGTGATTATATAGTAAATATATTACCGTTAACTGATCATACTTATCATTTGATTGGCGAGAATGAGTTCTTTAAGATGAATAGAGACGCCATCTACATCAACGTTGGCAGAGGCGGGACTACGGATACTAAGGCATTGATAACGGCACTGGAGCAAGGGTATATTGCCGCCGCCGGTCTTGACGTTTTTGAAGAAGAGCCGCTGTCCCGTGACAGTGTTCTCTGGCAAATGGAACAGGTAATTATTACGGCTCATAACGCCGGTATGACACCAGGCTATGTTGATAAAGTCATGGACATACTATCTGATAATATCGGCTCGTACTTACAAAGCGGAGCTCCACGGAGAAACGTTGTAGATTTAAAACTCGGATATTAAACCGCAACATGCTTGGCCGCTCAGAATATTTCGCGTCCGGCAAGTTTATAGTCGGCAATGTGGAGTTTGCGTACAACATCAATACCATATGGACAGCGCTCCGAACATATCCCGCACTTGGTGCAAGCATCTACCTTGACCGCAAGTTGCTCGTACTCTGCTTGAGCCCGCTCGCTGTTACCAAACCAGAATCTCAATCTGTCTCTGAGCGCGAACTCTGCAGGATCCCTTACGTCGCCGTCTCTCATTTGTCTGTCAAAATATCCTTCAAGCATAAAAATATGTGGGATATTGATATTTTCCGGGCAGGGAAGGCATTTATCACATTGTCTGCAAACATAATTGCCAAGTTCAGGCGCGTCCTGATAGAGCGATTCTTTTTCTGCTTCACTCATTGGTTTGAACTCTTCGGCAAGTTTCAGGTCAAGCTCCAACATTTCCCGAGTATTCATGCCTGCTACGACAACAGAAACCGGCTGGCTGAACGCGTAACGGAAGGCTACTGGCGCTGAACGCCATAACAGACCGTCACCGACAGGTTTCATGAGAATGATGGCACAACCTTGTTCGTTTGCTAATGGAATAAGCTTGTTTTCTATTTCCGGGAAATTAAAACGATCATAATAATTAATTGTAGCCATGACCGCATCAAATTGGTAACGCTGTAGTGCCTCAATCAAAATGTCTGATTGACCATGCATTGACAAACCAACGAAGTTTACCTTCCCTTGCTCTCTGGCTTCAATAAATCCCTCCATAGCACCGCCGGGGGCAAGTATTTGATCAAGCTCATCGCGATTAGCTACACCATGCATGAGAATTACATCAAGATGGTCGGTACGTAAATTCTTAAGACTGCGATTCAGCTCGTACAAGAAACTTGCCTTGTCTCGGCGATTCGATTTTGAGACAAGCATGTACTCTGACCGGCGATGACTGATTGCCAGGCCAACCTTACGTTCTGATTCACCATCTCCGTATGAAGCGGCCGTTTCAACATAGCTGCCGCCGGCGTCAAGATAGCTATTGAGCAGCTTCGAGGCCTCCTGCTGATCAATTTCCAGCAGATGGAAGCCGCCGAATCCCAACAAACTGCATTTTAAACCTGTTTTGCCAAAATTTCTTGTTTCCATACTAATAATCCCCCTTGTCTCTTACTATTAATAGTCTAACACCTTATGGAGCAAAA
>JAQVJP010000079.1 GCA_028695145.1 Eubacteriales bacterium | reverse complement strand
GTAACCTTAATCCGCCACAATGGTAACGGACACTTCTCAAGATGATGATTTGCTAATATGGTATCAAACAATGACATATTATTTTTTCTATGAGTTAGTTATGTGGTATATTTTTCTCAATACTTATCTTAAAAGCATCTGCACACTGTTTGATATCATTGTACTCCAACAGTTCCTTGCCAGAAAGGCCATCGGTAGTCCAATCATCAATATGCTTAGCATAGATACCCTTATTCATGCGTTCGATTACAGACGCATTTACAGATGGGAGATTATCAATGCCTATAGCTTGTATGAAATGCATGAAGTAACCATAATCGTTTTCAATCACAAAGCCATAGTCAGCGGCTATACGATAAATAGCAATCCAATGGCGTTGTTTTGTGAAAGGTGATTTTTTTATGTTGTAACCAAGCATCTGTGAAAGACTTTTTTTGAAGATGTCTATGCGCTGCTCTTCAGGTAAATTCTGCAAGCATGAAGATTCTGCTACCATACTGTAGTGAATAAGTTCGTCATCTTTTTCCTTAGAATCGAGGTGAGAAACAACCTGCATTGATGTTGCTGCCAGCGGAGTGTCTTTTGTTGGCAATGCTTCAACATTATGACCCTTTATCTCCAAATCTGTGATTGAAGAACCTGTAACGTAGAAATACATAGTGAGTATAATGTTAATAGCGGCATCTACTTCCATTTCGGATGCAGTCGGAGAAATGTGCGATTCTTCGTTACGCCAACCCTTAACGAGCATTAACCACTGATAGAGTTGTTGCTTGTCTGGGTCAGTACTCCATTTCAAATTCCACAGACTCTTGTGAGCATAGAGCGCATCTTTAAACGATGGGGTATCACCTTCGTTTCTTGCTTCAAGTTCTTTGCCTGATGTCAGATAGTACAATTTCTTCAAATAAGCCTCAAACTTTGTCACCAATAGATTGAAAGCAATATGTTTGTCAATTAAAGTTGCTTCCTTACCATATAGGTTATCAAAGGCACGTTTGATAAAGAGATCAACACCATCCAAAGAGTCAATAGACTTGGTATTAATAACATAGAATACACTATTCAGTATTTCTTTCATTGACCGCATCTGAGGCAAAACTCCAGGGATGCAAGTCATGAGGATATCTTCTACCTTCTGTTTGACAACATCTATATCGTAATCGGAAGTCACTGGTTGAGTGAGAATGTCTTCCTCTGTATATTCTACATTTACTTCATCGCCAATACCCATATATGCCTTTAGGATGGCTTCTCTTGCTGCACCATCGAGGATAAATTGCCGAAGTAGCTTATCTGTTTTCTTGTTGACATCCTTACCTTTAATAGCTTTACCCTCAACTTTCTCAACGAAAGTCTTAGACATAACCGCATCCTTTGATTGAAGTAGAAGGTCGAAGCGTCCGTACTCGTTAAGATTCTGTTCTGTTACGTCACTATGAAGCAAGGTATCAAGCATGCCCATGTTCATACCTGTAGCTTCTGCAACTACCTTTATCTGTTCGAAGAGTTCGTTACGTTGATATTCTGCAATATAGTCTTGTATGGTCTTTCCGTGTTCCAAATGTAAATCTCCACTTTCAAGGTTATGAAGAATCATCATGGCCGTACGCTGGTCACGTTGAGAGAGAGTCGCAAAGGTTTTATGCAACTCTTTGAAAGCCTCTTTCGTTAGTTCGCTATCAGGGCCACTTGTAAACAGATTCTTTATGAACTTGTCAAACTTAGCATTTAGGAACTCTGCATCGATGGTTCCTGTACCACGTTCTATCAAATAGGTGTTGACAGGGTAGTCAAACTCTTTATCATTACCAGGCCCGTCATCACCACCTTCAAACAATTCACGATAACGTTGAAGGAGTACCATATAGGTAGGCTCGTCAATGTCCATGCGTAATACAGGCTTAAATTCTGTATATTCGCTGATGTCCCAACTGAATCCTTGGAACTTTGCCGCTTCGATAAGACGAGTCATCTGAATGAAGTCCTTTGCAAACATATTGCGATCTTCACGAGTATCTGGCAAACGAATAAAGTCCTCAATCTTATGTGACTTGAATATGTCACTAATATGATGGAACAAACGGTTAATATTCATGAGATTCATTTCAAGTTTGTCCACGAATACGCCCAATGGTCTGTCCACATACACTTCAAGAGCATCCTCGATGTTCTGTTTCATAGTGTATGGGAACGTATAGTATTTAATGATGCCAAAAGGTTTATCAGGGCCAAACAGACGGTTGGTGCGTGAGAACGACTGAATGAGATCAACATACTTCATCAGTTTATCTACATACAACGTATTCACCCATTTTGAGTCATAGCCTGTAAGCATCTGGGTAACAACAATGAGAAGGTCGATCTGCATATCATGCTCGATATGAAGATATGGTTTCTTGTGTGCCAGACGTTTTGCCACATCCTTTTTGTAAAGAGCATATGTCGGTACACTGAAAGATGTGCCATACTTCTGATTATAATCCAAAAGCATTTCGCGCAAAGTTTGTTCTTTGGCTATTCCTTCATCACTATGCTCTGTACTGTTATCAAATACAGCAGCAACTCGCAGAGATGGATATTGCTTCTTAAACAAGTTATAATACTCAATAGCTTCAGGAATATTTTCTGTGGCAAGGATAGCGTGAAACTTCCCATTTTTGCTAAGTTTAGGCAGATTGCCAACAATGTTTTCTGCTACACGCTGATGGTGCACGTCTTGGCGATAAATATCCTTTGGAAGGTATGACTCGATACCCCTCATTTTCTCTCCAGTAAATTCGTCATTATATGTCGATGGCATTTCCAGTTCATAACGGAACTTGTTATAAACTCTCATTGCATCCTCGTCATCTTTTATTTCATCAAGGGAGTGTACTTTCAACTGGCTGAATGCAACTCTCTCACGTAATTCTTCCTCAATGTAAGTTGTTTCTAGGTATGGGTCGAATCCAAGCACGTTTTTATCAGGGATACCACTTGCAAGGGTGTATTTATGGAGCATGTCACCGAAGATAGTCTCGGTAGTAATCTCGTTGTGAGCATTCTCCTCAAAGACTGGAGTACCAGTAAAGCCAAAGAGTAAAGCATGTGGAAAAGTATGTTTTATATCCAACAAACGATTACCAAACACCCCCCTATGACATTCATCAACGATGAATACCAAACGCTTACGACCAATCAAGTCGATATCTGCTTGGGTAATCTTTGGATGGTCTGCATTGACAAGTGCCATCTTTTGCATTGATGTCACAATCAATCTGTTGTCTGCATCCGAGCTTTTAATCTTTGCCATCAGGATAGATGTATCAGTAGTATCTTGAATACTTTCATCTTCACCGGCAAATCCACGATATTCATCAAGTGACTGCAAACTGAGTTCTATACGATCCAACAAGAATACTACCTTGTCGGCATCGCCAGAATTGGCAATGAGTTGAGCGGCCTTGAATGAAGTCATCGTCTTACCCGAACCTGTTGTGTGCCAAATGAAGCCACCTCTATGCTGATTGGTGTCCCAATTAGTTTGGTGAGTGCGGTCACAAATCTTTGTTGTTGCAAAGTATTGGTAGGAACGCAACACCTTCAATGTCTCATCTTTCTCATCTGCGATAGTATATGAGCCTATAAGTTGGTGAGCCATAGGAATAGAAAGAAGGTTGTTGGCTATTTGCCTCCAGTCAAAAACCTCTTCGTTATTGAAGTCTGCCCAATGGAAGAAGAATTCAGGCTTGAAGTTTTCTGCTGCACCTGGATTAGCAAAGTATAATGTCTTCTCTGGAGTCATGGCTACAAATATCTGTATCAGTTTATAGATACCATTTGTAAGAATGCCTTCGGTTACCATCCCTTTTATTTGGAATGTAGCCTGACTGACATCTACGCCAGTTTTCTTCAACTCGATATGTATGACAGGCATACCATTGATAAGAAGCATCATGTCGCCACGACGACTTCGTCCCAAATTTTGCGCAGCTTTGAAGCGAGGTTGTCGTACAATCTGATAACGGCTTTGACCTGCACATATTTCATCAGGATCAAATATCTTCAGATATACATCCTTACCACAATTGTGGGTATCGGCTTCGTTATCACGCTTGATACTTACCTGTTTGCCATTGATAAAGCGGTTAACTTCAAATGGGTTGCGTAATGCATTCACCTTGTCCAATATCTGCTGCATTTCAGTCTTGGTCAGTGGGTAGTCACCCAAGATGTTTATATCTCGGTTATTCTCATATAGAATGTTTGACCAATTCTGAATAAGGTCTTCTTCGGTTGGGTACATGATGATGTCACCATCCCAGCCATGACTATTGTGAAGCACTTCAGCAAGGTCGGCTTCAAATGCCAGCTCGTCATCGTATGCTAATGAATATTCTTTTGTCATATCGAGTTTTGCAGTATTATTTAAATTACACAAACATCTTGTCAAGACATGCCGACTTAATGCGTTTTAGTGATTCAAACTTTTGCTCTTCAAGAGAGATTTGCTTGTCAAGAGTAGAAAAATAATTTGCTATCATGTTTTGCTCCTTAATAGAATTTGGATATACAATGTTTATGTCCAAAAAGTCTTCTGCACCTATGTTAAGTAATCCATGATTTCTTGCACCTTCTGCAGCACGCATTGCTACCTCATTATGCCACAATGACGTATCGAAAAAATGAACAATGTAGTCAGATGAGATATTCTCATTAAGTGTAAATACAATATACAGAGTAGACAATGCACCCATATCATACTTTTCCAAACGCTTAACAGCTCCGAACGGATAGTTACTTGAATAGCTTTTGTTATAGGCGAACTCACCTTTCTTCATAAGATAGTAACCTCGAAGATTAGAACTAGCAACAATATTGTTGAAGAACGAATCCTGAGCCACTAGACCTTCAGCTGCAGATATGGTTATAGGTAGAGTTGTTTCAAGATTTTTATTTTTCCGCATAATGCGAGTTGCGAACTTTGATAGTTTTCCAGTCACCCATTTATCTTCGAATCCTTTGAATCTAATTTGGGGCTTGGTTGCACCTTTTTGCGGAAACATCGCTTGAAGGGAGGCAACTCTCATTTGACGGAGAGATTTAATTTTTTTCTCTGTGTTTTCAATCTGGTCATACATTTTCTTTAAAAAAGAAGCAATAGCAGATTGCTCTGACTTTTCAGGGAAACTAAAGGCTAAGTCAGAAAATTCATTAAAACTAATTGATCGACCGTCACGTATGCCATAGGTTATCAATGGGAGTCTCTCTATAAATGCCCTAGATCTAAGTACATGTTTCCAGTAGTAATCATCATGTTCATCTTTGTTCTTAAACTCAAATACAGTATATGCCGGGGAACAGATCCCCTCTATGGCTGAGTGAGCAAATCCTCCCTGAAAAGAACGTAAATGTATTACAAACTGACCAGGCAACACACGCTTGTATGTCACCTCATTTGCTTTATCGTGAAAAATGTCATATCCACTTGTGCTACGTGGAGCCATGCCTCTTATATCTTGACAAGCAGATAATACAGGTAATTCTGGATGGTTTCTATCATCATAAGTTTTGAAAATTTCTTGGGCTTTCTGTTTGCTCCATTCGCTTTCAAATCCTTTAATTCTAATCGTCGGTTCCATAAGCATTCCTATTTAATACGATTAGCTAATTCCGTCAAACCTTTAATCGCATAGGTTTCTCCTGTGAGCTCGCTTAATAAATCCGCAAGTTCTTTTTCTGAAGAATCTATATTTTTTTCAATACTGATATACGATAGGGCATACTTTTCAGCAAGAGAAATTGATGATTTTGATAATGAAGTAATTTTACTTAACATAGTATTTTCAATACCAAAAACAATAGGCGCAACCCACTTTAAGTGTAAAAACTTATCAACCTCCGCATCTGTGAGGTTCTGAATAGCATCAATAGTCTTAGCTTCCAAATCTGTTTTTGCTGCCTTGATTGCCTTGTTTGTCTTGCTTTGCTTATCCAAGAGAGCCACAATTTCTTTCAATTTAGTCTTTGTCTCTGCGTCGATGGTATCGCCCTTTGCTTTGGCATCACTTGTAATCTTCTTCTTGTTTAACTTAAGAGCATCGCTATCCTCAAGATATACCCCTGCTTCTTCTTCAGTAAAGGTATTTGGAGCATCTTCAAGATTTGAGGCACATTCATCTACCTCTGCCTGCATCTGTTCAATGGCATCAAGTTCGGCTTGAAACTTCACTCTCTGTACTAACTCGAAAGGCAGAATACGACCTTTTAATCCATCTGGTACTTCGATTTCATCATCACCATCTTTCTTTATCTTATACGCCTGTTCTACAGCACGCACTGCATCTATGCCATCTGACTGAATAGTCTCGATATCATTAACTATAATCTGCCAATTGTCAGCCAATGCCTGATATGCCGTATATTTGTCAACAAGAGCTACAGGTTTTAACCGTTGGAACATGTCATCGGTAATAGCATCTTGTTCCTTCATCTCGTTCACAGACATTACATTGGTGATAAGGTGCTCATGCAGCATATCCTCGAAACCATCAAAAGCATCGGTGAAAGATTCTTTCAATGATTTTACATCAGCATTGGCATTAATAGCATCAGCAATGTTATCCACTTTTACGCTTGCATACGGGCTACCATCCTCATTGCTTTGGAAGAGTTCACTACGCAACGAAGGAAGGGCTTCCCAATACTTATTAAGAGAATCAATCTCACTCTCTGGGATACCACCAAACATAGTTGCGTAGATGTCATACTGTACGGCTGCCTCACTTGAATCTACATAGCGAGGTATATTGAGGTTGTAACCATTCTTTCGGATATTATCACGAGACACTTTACAAGAGAATCCTGATATATCTTTACGGTCACGAACTGTATCAGCTATACGTTTGATGTCACAAGCACGAAGTTTGTTCTGTTTACCATCCTTCACAAAACCCTTAGAAGCATCTATGATTAGGATATCATCATTATTGCGATGCTGTTTTAGAACCATGACAAGTGTCGGAATGCCTGTACCAAAGAAAATGTTGGCAGGCAAACCAATTATAGCATCAATATTGTTCTTTTCAAGAAGATTTTTGCGAATCTTACCTTCTCCCTCGGTGTCTTTCTCTGCATCGCCACGAAAGAGTACGCCATGAGGCAATACAATGGTTAAAATACCATCTGGTTTGAGGTGGTGAAGTTCATGAAGCAAGAAAGCATAGTCAGCCTTGCTCTTAGGCGCAACTCCATACTCTTTAAAACGAGCATCGTATTCTGCATCGGCAGGATTCCATTGCTGAGAGTATGGCGGGTTGCTGACTACGGCATCCACATAGAGTGGCTTATTATATTCACCTGATTGTATTGGCCAGTCTTCATCCAAAGAGTCTGCGCAACGAGTATTGATGTTGTTGGGTTTTATACCACGCATAACAAGGTTCATACGAGTAAGGTTGTAGGTATTCTCTTTCAACTCCTGCGCATAGTATTTCACCTTATTTTTATCCTCAATATGTTTGCCAACCGACTTACCGATGGTAATAAGCAGGGAGCCAGAACCTGAGGTTGGGTCATAGATCTCGATAGTTTCCTTTGCCTTATGGTGTTCTGCCACAATCTCAGACATAAGGATAGCTACCTCATGAGGAGTATAAAACTCACCAGCCTTTTTACCCGCATTGGCGGCAAAGTTCCCAATCAAGTATTCATAGACATAGCCTAGAACGTCATAATCTTGAGAACCATCAGTAGGTATGTCTCGAATGAGTTTGATGAGATCCTTCAATGCACGAGTCTGTGTAGTGGGGTTTTCACCCAGTTTGCTTAAACCAGCCTGAAGTGTGAGGAAAATCTTCTCATAGACGGGCTTATAGTTCTTGCTTACCAAACGATCGAAGTTGTTGAGTGCAATTTGGAGGTCTGATACACTAAAATTAGTTTCAGGTTTAAGCCATGTGCTGAACAAATGCTTATACTCAATGAAATAACCTATGCTATTCTGACAATACTCAATGTCCTCTTTCTTGTCCTCGTCATCATAATCTTCCACGAGCCCTACAAGGTCATCATCGGTCCAACCATCGTTGCGAAGAAATTGCTCCTCGTTGTCACAGAGGAACTTATAAAAAATGAGACCGAGGATATAATCCTTGTATTCATTGGCATCTATCTTCGAACGCATCTTGTTCGCTGATGCCCAAATCTTATTGGCTAACTGTTGTTTGTTCATATTTGTCTATGACTTTTTACTTTTTTATTTGTGTGCAAACATATATGTCACTAATGCAACCTATCTGCACTCTTTTCGAAAAAATGAAATTTCACGGCCGTATCACTTATCTACCGGCTGCTTAACCAACAACTCTTGAACTTCTACACCCAAAACTTTAGCAATTTGGATGAGTGTTTCCAGGTTGGGTTGTGTAGTGTTCGTACACCATTTGGAGACCGTTGAATAGTCTTTTCCGAGCTGCTCTGCCAGCCATTTGTTGGTTTTATCTCTCTCAACCAATACCACCTTGATACGATTTATTTTCTCCATAAACCTTCATTTTTATGTTTTATTACCCTCCAAATTTAATGATTTTCGTTCACATAAATTGATTCTTGGTCAAATAAATGGTTGATAAAGCTAACTATTCTACGAATTTTCCATTTTTATGCTCTTTAGCATATTTTTTTGTCTAAAATGTTGCGAATCAGATCCCCTTTTGTGTTATACTAAGAATTATGCAGAATTACTGCATAATTGTATTCCATTTTTGCAAAATCATCAAGTGAAAATAAATGAAGCAGACTATAGATATACTGAATAAAAAGATCTCCATTTTTTCTTCTATTAAAGATTTGGAGCCTTTGACCATTACTTTATTTAATATCCTGAATCGTTTTAGAAAAGGATATTACGAAAACCATATCCGAAAAGTGCGAAACAGCCTCCGTTACAATTCTCATGAAATATTTCGTGATAGGAAAAAACGTCTTCCTCTTGTATCTTTCTCTGGCCGTTTCTTTCTTAGCAAAAGAAAAAATCAAATATTCGGCTACACAAATCTAATGGTTCTCGATTTAGACCATCTTGAAAACTCAATAAATGATATAAAGCAGACTCTATATAATGACCCTCATTTATTGGCGATTTGGGCATCACCATCAGGATTGGGATTAAAAGCATTAGTCATGTTGAAATATGATAATGAATTTGAAGAGAAAGACTCTTGGATTGTTCATGAATACGAAGCATTTCCAGCCGTTAGAGACTATATCAAACAAAAGTATAATCTAAATATTGATCCAACTTGAGCAGATATTACTCGACTCTGTTTTATTTCGTACGATCCAGATCTGTATCTTAAGAAAGAGCTTTTAGAGTTTAATATATCTCACAGTCTTTCAGTGGCTGAGATGGATCTTATTCGTCAGAAATATTATAAAAAACATAAGCGCAACTTTTATAAAAAGAGCAAATAGCTTGTGACATACTTGTGGCTTTGTCATCATTTAGCTGCAAAGGTATCTGTCCCGTCCTTATCCTTTCAAGGTCGGTGTGATACTCATTTCCTTTGAAATCTCCAGCCACCTTCGGCGGTAGTATTTCAGAGGAAAACCTTGTAAGAACAGCCGTAACACCTTTTATCGCACCAAAATTATTAACAAGCCCCAAGTAGGTTCATCCTACGAAAGGGAGAAAATAACATTTTGGATATGGATATAGCAAGCAAATTTGTAGAATGGGAAGTGCCTGCATTGGCATCCCTTGAGAGTAGTAAGGTGTACCAGCTTCGTGAAAAGTTGAACCGAGGTGAGAAGATGGAACGCAGTGAAAAGAATTGGTTGACTGAGGCAGTGAACCGCAATGCTTATTTCAAGCAGAGCGTTCCGCTTCAAGGGTGGCGATTTTCTTTTGCCGATGCATTGCATCATTATTGGGTGAAGCAATATGGACAGATAGCCGAATATTTTGCAGTGGACAAGACTGCTTTGCGTAGCATCTTGTTTGGTAGAGTAGAGCAGATTGTGGAACTTAAATAGTGATGGTCATGTATGAATATGAAGAGCTCACAGAGGTTATTGGTGCATATTGTTCTTTAATTGTGCCATACAGAGGTTATACCGAAGGAATTGTAGTTGGTGACTATGGAAATGAGTTGGTTGTTCGGCTTACCAAAGGCAAGGAAATAGTCGCTTATCGTGATGAAGTCATTGTGTATGAGTGAATACTATATTACTCTTGTACGTTTCAACTAATAAATATAAATACTAAAGAATATGGAAAAAGTATATAAGGTAAAGACACGTTTTGTTTTTGAAGGTGTCTTTGAAGTCAAGGCATCGAGTAGAGTAGAAGCCCGTCAGATGGTACAGGATAATTGTGGCATGGTGCTACATAGTGGCATTCAGACCACACTGGAAGATGACGTGATTGACTGGAATTTTAGTTGCCACCCTGACAAGAAAATCGTTTCAGTAGTGAAGTCGGTTAGTGGCTATGCTCACATTAATTGTTTAACTCTTTATTTTTTTTTTAATATGGATAAATATATCTTAGTAATCTGGCCGGAAATTCAGTATTTTATGGAAAGCGATAGATTTCATGAGTGTTTGTTCGTTGATAACCTTGATGGACACGATGAAGTCCCTGATAGTTCATACATGGTTCCCGAAGACCTATATGATAGCATGGTCGATTCTGATAATAACATCTGAGAACAGACTTTATTTTTCGTAATTAAATCAAGTCCGGATTAAGTTCTGGACTTGATTTAACTCTTCGAGGCTTCCTTTTTTATGCCCACACATATAGAGTGTCCCTACCCTTTTATATCTTTCATTGTTTACGCTCGCTGTTTTGCGACCGACACCGCTTTATAGTAAAAACAGTGTTTCTGCCTTTGGTCTTGGCTTCCTTTCTTCTTTTTTTATCATCGTAGGTACGAATGACTACTAAGAGATACGTGCTTGACACTTATTCATCTTTATCGGTTCTTCGGGTAGCCTTGGCATCCGACAAGTTCTGACCTTTCTTTGTGGTCGGGCTCTTCTACTTTTGCTGTCTGAACCATTGGTATTTTTATTCCCCTATCTTCTCTATGCCACTGCCAGGAGTGCTTCACATGCTATCGTGGACGGATAGCCTCCTTTACAAAACCACCTGCGATATTTCGGCTCTGCTTCACATCTAATTTTTGGGCGAAGTCACATCATTTTTCTCATTGCAAAGCTATAATGCAGCACAGCTTGGGCTGTTACGGGACATTTCATTCTGACCAATGGCGTAGCTGGCACAATCTTCCTTTTTTTTCTGATGCTCGGAATAAAAAGAGTATTGCACCACTATCCTTGGTGCTGCCCTAT
>JAQVJP010000215.1 GCA_028695145.1 Eubacteriales bacterium | reverse complement strand
GTCTAAAAGCCGATGAGAGCGCTTTGACCGGGGAGTCGTTGAGCGCGGAAAAAGATAATGAGCACTTGGAAAAATCAAATCTCTCACCGGGAGATCAAAGTAATATGGTTTTTTCTGGGACACATATAACCTATGGACGTGGTCTGGCAGTTGTTACTGCAGTTGGCGAGTCTACCGAGCTTGGTAAGATCGCGTCACTTCTAAGTCAGGCAAAAGAAAAACAAACACCACTCCAAAGAAGTCTTGATGCTTTTGGCAAGAAATTGGCAATCATTATTTTGGCGATCGCAGCTGTAATATTCGCGATGAATATTTATCGCTCAAGTCCGGTTCTTGATGCAATAATGTTTTCTGTCTCATTAGCTGTTGCTGCTATTCCGGAAGCGCTTAGTTCGATTGTTACAATTGTTTTGGCCATAGGAACTCGCCGCATGGCACAGGAAAATGCCATAATACGACGCTTGCATGCCGTTGAAGGGCTGGGTAGTGTTTCAGTAATCTGCTCCGATAAAACCGGTACGCTGACACAAAATAAAATGTCTGTGCGGCAAGCCTATGTCGGCGGTCGCCTATTGGCAGAAAATGGACTTGATCTTGAGCAGAAGCTTGATAAGCATCTACTGAACATCGCTATGCTCTGTAATGACTCTATTACGACTGATGTTCAGGTGATCGGTGATCCAACTGAAGTCGCACTGGTTGATTGGGGCGAGGTGTATAAACTTGACGAACTTATTATCCGTGACAAATATCAACGCATATCTGAACTGCCTTTTGACTCGGAACGTAAGCTGATGAGTACACTCAATGATATTGATGGTCAAAAAATTATGGCAGCAAAAGGCGCTGTTGATGTTATGATCAAGCGGGTAAAATATATCGATGACGGACAAGGAGCCCGACCAATCAAGCCGGATGACATTACGCGGATTGAAAAGATGAATGCTCAACTGAGTAGTCAGGGTCTGAGGGTGCTGGCTTTTGCCAGTAGAGAATATGAAGGTACAGAACTAAGTCTCAAAGACGAAAATGAACTGACTTTTATCGGTCTGGTTGCTATGATGGATCCGCCGCGACCTGAATCGCGTGATGCTGTAACAGCCTGCCATCGTGCCGGCATCAGGACCATCATGATAACAGGCGATCATATTGTTACAGCCTCGGCAATCGCTCGTGATATAGGCATTTTGACAGATGAATACCAAGCTCTAAAAGGCAGTGAAATCGAAACGCTTAGTGACAAGGAGCTTGAGGAAATTGTGCCGCGCACCGCTGTCTATGCCAGAGTATCACCTGAGCATAAGATCAGAATAGTAAAGGCCTGGCAGCAGCTTGGACATGCAGTTGCTATGACCGGTGATGGTGTCAATGACGCGCCTGCGCTCAAACAATCTGACGTTGGTGTTGCTATGGGTATAACTGGTACAGAAGTATCAAAAGATGCTGCATCTATGGTTTTAACCGATGATAATTTCGCGACAATAGTACGAGCAGTCAGCAATGGACGAAGCATCTACCGCAATATCAGCAATGCGGTGCAATTTTTACTCTCAGGCAACACTGCCGGTATCCTCGCTGTGCTCTTCGCATCACTTGCCGGATTACCCGCGCCTTTTGCACCGGTGCATCTGCTCTTTATAAACCTTGTCACTGACAGTCTGCCAGCAATAGCTATTGGCCTTGAGAAACCGGAAGAAGCCGTTATGAGCGAGCCGCCTCGCAACATCAATGAGCCTTTGCTTAATAAAAAGTTCGCGCAAACGGTTCTATTTCAAGGACTGATCATCGGCATAGCCACGATGATAGCTTTTTACATTGGTTTAAATGCAGACTTGATGGAGGCTGCAGTGATGGGCGCAAGTGCAAATGGCGCGGCTAATGGTTCGTCATCGATGACAGCTGCGACTATGGCATTCGCGGTTTTATGTCTTGCCAGACTTATACATGGCTTTAACAGTCGTACACAGGGCCCGCTCTCGCTCCGAAAACTCTTCAGCAATAAATTCAGCTGGATCGCCTTCCTCAGCGGTAGTTTGCTGTTGGCAGCAGTCATGCTCATCAGGCCACTGCAAAATGTCTTCGAAACCGTAAGCCTGACCATGGAACAGTATCTGCAAATAGCGGGTCTCGCCCTGCTCCCAACAATAATAATCCAGATTGTACGACGCTTGATGGCGAGGAGATGATCGCGAAGATGCTTATGTCTGAGTGGGTTGTCTGAGAGGGTCGAAAAACGACAACGACATCCAAGTGCAAGCAAGCACAGTCAAGTAAACTTAATACGTTAATAAATCTTTAACAAGCGTTTGGTAAGTTAAGGTTGTTGATTAAATATGAGATTAAAGATGGATGAGGTATTTTGGTGTGACTTCTTGTGACCCAGGGCAAGCTCCAGGAAATAATAATATAACTCGTCGATGGTACGCTTTTACCGGTTTTTCCGTGTTTATTAATGTTTTGTTATCGGTTGGTAAGGTGATTATTGGTCTGAGCTACGGGAGTTGGTTTTTAGGTGTTAGCGCATTGTATAATCTTGGTTTGTCTTATGCCAAGGGTTCTGTATTGTTGAGACATACAGAACGTACGAAATTTCTAATGAACGATTTAAGTGTTGGCGCGGCTCTGATGATTGCCGGTCTGGCGGATTTGATTTTAAAATGGAGTCAGTTCA
>JAQVJP010000214.1 GCA_028695145.1 Eubacteriales bacterium | reverse complement strand
CGGCGGCGAAGAATTCATGGTGATTTTTCCAAATACAACCCTGTCTGTAGCCAGTAAAATATCTGAGCGGATCAGACAAGCTGTTGAGGACTATAACTTTGTTGACGGTTTAAGGATAACAATCAGCGGAGGAACCAGTCAGTATAATAACGAAACTATTACTGAGCTAGTTCATTCCGCAGACACGAAATTGTACACTGCGAAAAGAAACGGAAAGAATATGATAGTGGCAGTAAGTGCAACATTTTGAACAATTGTCATCGCCGGGCTATACACTTCCGCATCTCCATATGGTCATTTTCATCCTGCCGATGACAAAATAGTACTAATCTCTTGAAAATCTATTTGTATACGTCGATGTATTAATTGTGATAATAGCAAGTCACATCATTATCATTTCTATGAGTATTAATTTAACTACATTAACCGGGTACAATAAGAAACTGTTCAAGTTAAGCTGATTTTTTACTGCATTTTTCGGAGAAAAATATCGACACAGGTGATTTTTTATGATATTATTTAGATATACCAAATAGGCTGATATCAATGCTTTAGCAGTTTATTGTTACCGGGATATAATAATATTACGCAGTTCTCCGCCAAAATCTCCGCATACTTTTTAAGAGGGTAATGCGGACTGAAAACTTAAGTGGTTTTGCCTTGGAGGGCATCGTCTAGAAAGCTAGATGATGTCCTCTTTGGCGTGTTCTAGCAGGTTTCCGATGAAGCGGTAATTGATGGTGATATCCTGTCGCCGTTTGCCATTTACCATTCTGCCTTCACCGATCGTGATGGTGTCAATAAGTTCTACAACCGAGGTACGATCCAGTTTTTTGATATCCATGTACTCGATGATCGTATCCATCCACTGATTGATATCACAGTTTTCGATCTTTACCTCATTTTGCTGGTCGCGGATATTGTTTATGCTTTTGCTCAGTTCTGCCTGCTCAGCGAGATAACCATTCAGAAGTTTTTGGAAGATGCTTTCAGGTAATTTACCTTCGCATTTATCCTCATAAAGCTGTTTAATGTTCTCATCGATGGCGGCTTCTCTGCTTTCAGCGTCTCTGAGCTGTTTATCGATCTGTTTCATCGAATTCTGCTGTGCGTTGTTGATACCGGCCAATAGTTGCTGTGTAATTCTTTCCCTATCGGCTTTTACCAGTGTCGCGTGAATCTGGATGTCCCGCAGCACGAAAGCAGATAGCGTGTTCTCCTGAATGTAGTGATGCGTACAGGCATGATTGCCATTATTGTTGTAGCAGCTGCAGCGATATGATCCGACCGATGGCCCCTTTTTCCTTGGCTTGAATGTAAATACAAGCTTGGACCCACAATCTTCACAACGAAGCAGTCCGGCAAACAGGCTGATACTGTTCGTTTTTTTAGACTCTCTGTTGCGAGTTCTCCGTGCCCGGCTCTGACAGCGATCCCATATTTCCCGGTCGATGATCGGCTCATGCGTGTTTTCAACAACAATCCAATTATCGCGATCAACCACTCTTCGTTTCTTATTCTTAAACGATGTTACCTGACTCTTGCCCTGTACCAGGTTACCGATATAGACAGGATGTCTTATGATTCTCAGTACAGTAGAGCTTCCCCAGTAATTTTTCTCTGTCGGGCGAACGGGCATGCCATTTCCTTCCTTTGCGCTATAGAACTTCGGTGTGTCTATCCCATCAGCATTCAGATTATCCGCGATCCGCCGGCCTGAATAGCCATAGGCGGATTCATTGAAAATTCTGCGGACAATATCAGCGACCTTATCATCGATGATCAGCTGATGCTTGTTATCCGGGTGTCTCTTGTAACCATAAGGCGCATAACTACCCATAAACTTACCTTGTCTGGCCGCCGCTCTTTTCACTTGTCTGACCTTCTTCGATATATCGCGTGGATACCATTCATTCAACACATTCTTGAAGGGAGCGATATCGTTGTCTTCCTCACGATTAGTATCGAAGCTGTCGTTGATCGCGATGAAGCGAACACCATTATCAACGAAGAATTCTTCGGTGTAATAGCCAACCTTCGAGTAGTTGCGACCCAGCCGGGACAGATCTTTCGTGACAATACAGTCGATTCTTGCGTTTTTCACATCCTGAATCATTCGCTTAAAATCAGGCCGATCAAAATTTGTGCCGGAATAGCCATCATCGACATATGTTTCCCGTAAATTCCACCCCTTTTCTTTTACATAGTCAACGAGCATCTGTTTCTGATTGCCAATACTCATGCTCTCCAGATTGCCGTTGTTGTCATCTCTTGAGAGACGACAGTAGATGCCTACATCATGTGTGCTTTGCAATGCCATTTGTTATTCCTCCTGATGACAAAGCAACATGACTGCAGAGATTCAGATCCACTCACATTATAGAAGTTTGAGCGGAATCCTTCAAAAAATCAGCTGTCATGTTGCCCTTGAAGTTTATGTTTTAGTTCAACTATTTTGCTCATAAGATCCGCGTATGTATGCTCGGTTCCGAAGACGCTGCGAACAACCACTTCACCTCTGCCAATTTGATAGGTGCTGATGACTGTCCTGTCGTCGATTTTGTCGCGGCTTTTCTCAATAGGGTTTGAAGTCAGATCACGTACTGCCATTATTAAGCTCCATTTCTATCGTTAAGATCATTCAGGTTTGCCGAATGTCTCATACAGTTCA
>JAQVJP010000213.1 GCA_028695145.1 Eubacteriales bacterium | reverse complement strand
TATGCCAAATGGTCAATAGTTCTAACCACAACACCAAAAACCGGTGAAAGCAGCTCAAATTTTAATTTGATAGCGATCGTTATGCTATTATTCGCTGCATCCACAGCGCTGATTACAAAACGCTATGTTAACTGTAAACCTTAAATGGATCAATTAATCCAGCCACATACCATCAAATATTTTGAATATCATAGCATATCATGTTACAGATATTCTATATCTTAATATATTCAATATTGACAAATGTTGCCGGGGATGATAGCCATGACAACATGGCAGTCAGCAAGGTGTCGGCTGTCATACCCGGGTAATATTGTTGACACTATGGAAGAACTATTGGACCGCGTAAGCAGATGTTGAGTTATCATACGTCTATTTTGGGAGACATGAGAAACTAAGCTTATTTGAATTGACAACACTTCCCGATAATAGCAAAGCGAGCGAAAGCTTGTGACGCAAAGCTATAGGGCCTACCGTCGGTATACGATTCCGACTATGGCAGCCAGTTGCCGAATGAAGCATTATATAAACCACTGAGTCTTGTTGAGGCTTGGTTAGTCTTTTGTAATTCAATTTCCGCGAGGATGCGGTTTTGGATTAGCATTTGATTAACTTCTGACCACTTAAGATCTCGTGTTTGGTTATGGTTGCTGCATTTTGGCCAAGATGCAGCTTTTTTGCGTTTCGGGCAATCCAAAGATCAGGAGAGAGGGTTTTAAAAATGGCAGTAGTAGCTTTTCCAATGATGCTTCTTGGTGTGGCCATCGGCTTCGGTGCATCGTTTCTGGTGCGGCGTTGACGGACGACCATTGAGTGTATGGATGTTTTTGTTGCGATTTTATTAGTGCTGTTGGGCTTCGGCCTCGGCAGCAGCTGGTATGGAGATTCTCGGTTTTCTGATAATCAGGAAAATTGTTGATGTGAAGTATTGAGCGGAGGATGATGGGTAAATGATATTTCTGGCAGCAAGCGCAGCTATTTTAACCTTCCTGCTGATTCTGATTCTCAGCAGGAAACGCCTGCAGAGCGAGCGCGTCAAGCAGACGCAAATCAATCTGATGACCACAGGTCCGGGACAGCTTGACGACGAACAAGATGACAAAAACCTGCAGATAAAAAAACGCAACGAACAGATCAGACTGATGTCAGAACGCTATCAGGTAGTTATGAAAGATCACGCACAGGCGCTGACTGCCATGGCTGAAGCCTATAGCGGTCATGCCTCATCTATTGCTGAACTCGACAAATCAGCCATCGAGAGACTGAAATAAGCGACTGACATAAGAAACTGAATACATTTATCCTCCGCATACTTTTTCTTACCGAGCAAATGTAATCTGTCTATCTCGAGGCAGCAGCGAAAAAAGCGTCAAGATTAGCAACCGGAGCATGCGGTGGAATATCACAGCCGGTAGATAGGACGAAATTTTTCCTTCCGGCCATTTTCTGTTCGAGTTCGGTCACGGCTTCTTGTATGCTCTGATCGTCACCATGCGTTATCTCAGCAACCGGATCAATATTACCCATCACGAGAATATCTTCCGGAATCAAATTAATCGCCTCTGCCATATCGGTCGTATTACCAAAATGAAGAGCTTTTGCCCCTGTTGATATTATGTCCGACATCAAAGGTATCACGGTACCGCAATTATGGTAAATCACAATAAACTCATCGTCTTGCACCGCTTCGACAATTTGGCGTACATAATCAGCTGAAAACTCAGAATTCCAGTCAGGTGATAAGAGACCGGCTGCCGGTTCAGCCATAACTATTCCGTTGGCACCGGCACTCTTGAACGCACGAATATAATCAATCAGGAAGGCGGTAGCTTTTGCCAGGAGCTCATGTACAGCTTCCGGTTCATCGACCGCAAGATACATGATTTCAGTCATCTCGGTCAAACGGCCAGCAAGTGAAAACGGTCCGATTACACCGGCAAATATAGGGCGATCATTAATTTCCGTGCTGGCGATTTCGATCGCTCTGACATATTCCCCTGTCCGGCCGGCACCAACCGGTGGCACCTTGAGCGCAGCGGCATCCGCACCATCTTCAATGATGTGTCCGGTTATGCTTGGCACTTCATCCTCATAAAACGCCGCGGTCGCGCCGAAGGCTTCGGCCTCGACTGAGAGATCCATATTGCTGACCGCTGCCAATGTGTTATAACGCCGGGCAATTGCTGTCATGCATGCAGCCTGGCTCTCGCCATTCTTGACTACATCCAGGACAGAAGCGCCTGTCAGCTGAATCCCGGGAAAAGATAATACCGGCATTGAGAGTTTTTTCTCTGTCTGCTTGAGATCTTCAAGCCATTTGTTCATGTTCATTATAGATTACCTGCCTTACAAAAAATAAGCGGCAGATTGAAATCATCTGCCATTTATGATCATAAGTTCAATAGAATGAGGAATCTAAGAATAATTTGTCGATATTTGCACTATTTAGTCATATGTTCAAAACAATCAAATTAAAACTCGACTTAAAACTCGACTTAAAACTCGACAGTTTTGCTTATATCTTCAGTCAGTGGACTGACTACTCCCATGGGCAAGCCCGTGGGGTTCTTACTACCAAGTTTAGCTTGTAATCGTACATCATTTTCAGACTTTGGAATACAAGTGTAAATCTGTTTGAGTAAGGACTTTTATTACCAAGCAGTCTTACGACTACAT
>JAQVJP010000212.1 GCA_028695145.1 Eubacteriales bacterium | reverse complement strand
TCAAACCAAATACCTATGAACTTGCTTCCATCGCGGATATAAGTCCGGATGAGCTTGCTAATCGACATGACAGAATTGAATTGCTGCAACAGTTTTTGACCGGATATAATTTGAGAAAAATCCTGCTATCTGACGGTTCCAGCGGCGCCACGCTCGCTGTACGTCAGGATAATAAAATGGATGTATATGAAGCTTTTGCGCTACCTGTTGAACTAGTAAGCACCGTTGGAGCAGGTGACAGTCTGCTGGCCGGTTATTTATCCAGTTACTGTGGCGGCGATGATGATAAGCGCAGTCTTGCCATCGCGACAGCCTGTGCGGCCGCAGCTGTTAGCAGAAATAGCCGGCACAGTTTCGATCGCAAAAAAACAGAAGCCGCGGCTAATATGGTAGATATCAGCCACAGCTCCAAGGTACTATAAACAGCTCATTAACAATTATTAGATATTGGTTTTGGTCAGTCGAGATGATAAACCTCTTCCATATCTGACCAGAACTCACCTTCCGCACGATCATCTAATGGTGACATCAACGGTTTAACCACATCCCACCATTTCTGCGTCATCGGATCAGCAGCGATTGCCTCCATGTCAGCAGCAAAATTATCACCAACATATTCCATATAGGCAAAAGCCAGGCCATTGCGATAATATATCGAATAATTCTGTATATTTGATGCTTTGAGCCTGGCATTTACTTCCGGCCAGGCATTGGCATGATGATATTTGTACTCAGCGATTGTCTCCGGACTTATTTTTATTACCTGTCCTATTCTTTTCATTCAAATCACCTCACAATTCAGCGTGTGTTCCCTTGAATAAGGCTTCAATATTAGCCGGATCAATGTCAGAGAGAATAGCCTCATGACTGGGAGATACAATCAGACCGGTTGGCAGATGTTTTCTGATCTCAACGACCTTATCAAAAACCTGCTGTGGCGTACCATGTACTAACAGATCCTGAGCGTCAACACCACCACAAAAAGTCGCATGATCGGAAAATTTCGCTTTCAGATGAGGTACGTCCATGTCTTTTGCCAATGCCTGAATCGGATGAATTACATCAACACCGGCCTCGATCAGATCATCGATAATCGGCTCGATTGAACCACATGAATGGTAAATAACTTTGAGTCCGTAGCTCTTAGCCTGTTGAATCAATCTCGTTGTACCTGGAATTACAAACTCACGAACCTGTTCCGGTGAAATCATAAGACCACGTTGGCTGCCCATATCATTACCAATTAGAACAGCGTCAAGACGGCCTTTTGTCGCTTCATAAAATATTTCATTAGCTTTGAGATAAAACTCGACAATTTTATTATCAACTGCCTTGTATAACTCAGGATTGACCATCATATTAACAAGAGCGGTCTCCATGCCAAAAGCGGCACAGGCATCCTGGAAATGAGCCGACCAGATGACGCCCATAACGGCATAATCTTCAGGTACCTTGTCCACCATTTCTCGGCACTCCTGCGGCGGGATATGCTCAGCAGGATCAGGCCAGGGAAAATCATCTACTTCTTCTACTTCCTCAGCATCTTCGAAAAATCCGGGAGCCGTCAGTGTACGCTCAAAATCGGAATCATGATGATCTGCCTTGGCAAAATTAAGCGCTGTATAAATCGCGTTGCTGTCCGGTGCGTGATAAGGCATCTCAACAGCATATACATCATCATCAATTTTCAGCTTAAGCTCATCAATCGAATCTACCTCAAAATATTTACACAGACCTTCGACAGCCTCCGGAGCCGGCAATCCCAGCCAGCTCGCGTTTCTGTCAACAGGCTGACGTGCTATAGTCGCGAAAAATCTCTCTCTCTTGTTCATAATCATACACTCCTTCTGGTCTGCAGACTATTCAGAATAACTGCCATCAGAATAACTACACCTTTGATAACATCCTGGATATATGGGTTGATACTGAGCAGCACCATGCCGTTACTAAGAACACCAATGAACAACATACCAATTAGAGTGCCCTGCAGCTTGCCGACACCACCATACATACTGGTACCACCGATTACGGTAGCGGCGATAACATCCATTTCCCAGCCCTGAGCGGCATCAGGCGAACCGGATGTCAATCTTGAAGACAGCAGCACACCGGAAGCAGCACAGAGAGCGGCACTTATAGTAAATACACCAATAGTAACAGCGTTAACATTGATACCTGACAATCTGGCTGATTCCTTATTACCGCCGATTGCGTATACTGAACGTCCGAAGGCAGTATAACCAAGCAGATAAATGAAGAGAGCGTAAATTACCAGCATATAAATTACAGTATAAGGTACCGGGCCGATGAAGCCCGCGCTGACTATGGAAAATTCCTTGGGCATACCGCCAATTGGATAACCGCCGGTCATGAAGTATGCGATGCCTCTGACACCAGTCATCAGAGCCAATGTGACCAGAGTAACGAAAAAGCGATAATCAATGTCTATATGATACGAGATGACCTGACAATCCTAAAGCAGAAGGCTGATAATATCGACTTTATCTTAAGTGATGTTAAAACTTCTTCGCTCTTCCTTCTGCAGAACCATGATCTACTTCGAGGATTGCGCCGCACAGCAGCAGAGGGTGGTGCCGATCCTGGGAACCGACTAACTTCAGAACAGGTTGTGCGAGAGTTTATTTACTATCAACAGTATATTTATTCAATTCATTTGCGTGCTG
>JAQVJP010000078.1 GCA_028695145.1 Eubacteriales bacterium | reverse complement strand
GACGAAAATCAGCTACTTAGAAAACAGTATCTGGCAGTTGAATTAGATAATTTATCCAATGAAGATCGTTTGTCTCTTGCTGAGAAACACTTGATATCTGATCAGCTGGCAAAAGGAGGCACCGGTCATAGGCTGATTATTAACCGTGATGAATCGATTTCGATCATGATAAATGAGGAAGATCATATCCGGATTCAATCGATGCGTGCCGGTCTTGCGCTTGAAGATGCTTATCAATCAGCTGCGGAGATTTCCCTTATTATGGAGCGTGGTTTATCTTTGGCCTATAGCGAGGATTATGGCTTCCTTACCGCTTGTCCTACCAATACTGGTACAGGTATGCGGGCATCGGTAATGGCACATCTTCCGGGAATGAGCATGGCCGGAAGCCTTAAGAATATTGTTGAGAGCTTGAGTAAATTAGGTTTTGCAGTTAGAGGATATTTTGGTGAAGGCAGCAAAAGCCAAGGGCATCTTTATCAGATTTCAAATCAATTGACTCTTGGTTTTTCTGAAGAAGATTTAATTAGCGATCTTAAGCGTATTGTTCAACAATTGACAGAACAGGAAAGACAGATTAGACGAGAGCTATATCGACACAGAACCAATGCTCTTGAGGATAGAATTATGAGGGCTTATGGGATTCTAAAACACGCACGGGTCATGTCCGCTGATGAGGCTATGTCACTATTATCAGATGTTCGACTTGGCTTGGCTCTTGGTCTTATTCATGGGGTAAACGCTTCAGATATTAACAGACTATATGCGCATCTGGGCCCTGCAGGTATACAGAAGATGAACGGCAGGCCTATGAGTTCCGAGGAACGTGACCTTAGCCGCGCTGAAATGATAAGACAAGCATTGTAGGAGGTATTTATTATGATGATCAGGTTTTCTGAAAGAACAGGAGAAGTTTTGGCCGTTGCTTGGCAAACAGCAAATGCTTTTCAAACTAATTATATTGGAACAGAACATCTTCTTAACGGAATTCTGGCAGAAGAAGCAGGTCTGGCTTATGAATTGCTCAACGCTTCAGGACTAAGAAGTGAGCATGTTCAGACTGCTCTTGTGCAGCTGACCGGTCAACAGCCGCGCGATCTGGAAATTGAACCGCAACAATTGCAGGCAGATAAGATTATGTCAATGTTTACTCCACGAACCAGAAGAGTTTTTGAACTCGCGGCTTATGAAGCACAGTCAAGGAAACAGGGGGTACTGGAGCCTGAACACATTGTAATGGGAATCATTCGCGAAAATGAGAGTGTTGCTGTTCGCGTCATGAAAGCAGCGAAACTTGATCTGCGTCAGATCTATTCAGAACTTGCGTCCAACCTTGGTCGAAGTGAAGAAACTGGTGAAGTCAACAATTTGGATTCGAGTAATAGTGATCCGGAGATTGATGAGATCAATCAGAATCTGAGTCAAATGGGCACCGGCAAAGCAGCTCCAGGCAAAGGCAGCAAAAAGACCCCTACGCTCGATAAATATGGTCGCGATTTGACATCTATGGCACAGGAAGGCAGATTTGATCCTATAATCGGCCGTGATGAAGAGATTAATCGGGTTATGCAAATTCTCTGCCGAAGAACGAAGAATAATCCTGTATTGATTGGCGAACCTGGTGTTGGTAAAACAGCAATTGCAGAAGGTCTGGCACAGAAAATGGTAAAAGGTGATATGCCTGAACTGCTTCGTGATAAGCGCTTAGTAATGCTTGATATGACCAGCATGCTCGCAGGGTCTAAATATAGAGGAGAATTTGAAGAACGACTGAAAAAAGCCCTTGATGAAGTTATTGCTGCTGGTAATGTAGTATTGTTCGTAGATGAACTTCACACAATTATCGGTGCGGGCAGCGCAGAAGGCGCCATGGACGCGGCTAATATTTTAAAACCTTTGCTGGCTCGCGGTGAAATGCAGCTAATCGGCGCGACTACTCTTGATGAGTATAGAAAGCATGTTGAGAAGGATTCCGCACTTGAAAGAAGATTCCAACCTGTAACAGTTGGAGAGCCAACTCCGGATGAGGCTGTTCTTATCCTCAAAGGGCTGAGAGAAAAATATGAGAAACATCATCGTGTGAAAATCACAGATGAGGCGGTAGAGGCGGCAGTACAGTTATCTGTAAGGTATATTCCAGATCGTTTTCTTCCGGACAAAGCGATAGATTTAATTGACGAATCTGCTTCTAAACTGAGAATGAATCATGTCGGCAGCGAGCCTGACGAAATAAAAGATCTTGAGAATAAGCTTGAAGAGTTGATTATACAAAAAAAAGAAGCTGCTGAGCGAGAAGATTTCGAACGTGCGGCACAGCTCAGGCAGGAGGAAACAGAATTAACTGCCAAAATAGAAAAGCAGAAGGAAGAATGGCAGAATAATGAAGCTGAATACCAGCTCGTACTTGAAGAAGATATGATAGCGGATATTGTCGCAAGTTGGACAGGTATACCCGTTCGTAAGCTTACCGAGAACGATTCGGATAAATTGAAAAAGCTGGAAGAAGAACTCAAGAAGCGTGTCATTGGTCAGGATGAAGCCGTTAACGCCATTGCAAAAGCTATTAGAAGGGGGCGACTTGGGCTAAAAGACCCGAAAAGACCTACTGGATCATTTATTTTCCTTGGGACCACTGGTGTTGGTAAAACAGAACTCGCCAGAGCACTGGCTGATGTCCTGTTTGGTTCTGAGAACTCGATGATAAGAATTGATATGTCCGAGTATATGGAAAAATTTGATGTCAGTAAGTTAATTGGGTCACCTCCGGGATATGTTGGCTATGAAGAGGGCGGACAGTTAACAGAAAAAGTGAGACGGAAACCTTACTCAGTTGTCTTGTTTGACGAGATAGAGAAAGCTCATCCTGATGTGTTTAATACCCTGCTGCAAATTATGGAGGATGGGAGACTGACAGATAGCCAAGGACGAGTAGTAAGCTTCCAGAATACTGTTATCATAATGACATCAAATATTGGTGCGAGAATGTTGACAACTTCGGCCGGAAGAAAAATTGGCTTCGGTCTGGCTGTACCTGAGGCTGAAGGTGAAAAAGACCCTCTTCTCTATGGCGGAAAAAGCTATGATGAGGCGAAGCAGCTTGTTATGGATGAGCTTAAAAAAGCTTTTAATCCAGAGTTCATTAACAGAGTTGATGAAATTATCTTCTTCAGAATGCTGGATAAGACATCAATGCTGCGTATCGTCGATATAATGCTCAAGAGTCTGTACCATCGCATAAATGATATTGGTCTTCAGGTAAGAATCAGTGATGAAGCCAAGGTCTGGTTGGCTGATAAAGGTTATGACCCTGCTTTTGGTGCGAGACCTCTTAGACGTGTGATACAATCTCTGGTGGAAGATCAATTCTCAGAGGCCTTGCTTGATGAGACGGTTAAGGCTGGCGATCTTGCTGTAGTAGATGTAGTTGATGATAAGATAGTTATAACAAAAGGAGAAGAGGAAAAAGAAGCATGACAAGTTTCCATCGCGAGTATATCAGCTGTCCATATTGTTTAAATGAAGAAGAGACTGTTGTCTGGGACCAACTGGACGCATGTGAAGATCCGGATTTGAAAGATCGATTGCTGCGTAAACAGCTACAGATATTTGACTGTAGAAATTGTGGTCGTTCACATGTACTTGCAAGACCGTTGTTGTATCGTGATGAAAATGCCGGACTTATTTTCTGGCTTGATCCGCAACTGCAAAATCAGGAAACAACAGCTCAGGTAGAATTACCTGAGCTGTTAAATCAGCTGCAGCTGAGTAATCAATACAAACTTCGTATAGTTGTCAGCAGCAATGAGCTGAACGAGAAAATTCATATAGCCGATTACAATCTTGATGATCGAGTTATGGAAATAGTTAAATTGGCCGTGCTTGCTTGGCAGAAAGAAGAAATTCGTATTGTGTCATTATATTTTCTCTCTGCTGAGAAGGATAGATTATTGTTTATGGCTCAGGGAGAAGATGAGAAATGGTATCAGCTTCCGGTAGCTGCGGATTTATATCATCAAATTGAACTGCTGCTCGATGCCCAAATAGCCGAAGATAAAGGCTGGATGCGTATTGACAGTGCTTATGCCAGACCTTACTTCGATAAATTGGGTTAACCCTAATAGATTTTTTGCTTCGGTATTATAAAGATAGCTGCATATCAAACAATGTTGTCAGTACTGGCGCAATTTGACTGATCAGTAGAGAAATAACAGCTGCGTAAGCCGTCATAAGAACAACTGTCAGTCCAAACGTCCGGTTATCATCAAGTTGGCATAAGTGTTTAAATGTCATATGTGTAACCAGTGTGGAGGCTCCGAAGCCGGCAATCAGAAGCATAATTGCGTAAAACATCGAGCCCGGCAATGCTGAAAGAGACAACAGCATAAAAAGCGCACTATAAAAGGAAATTGGCGAAATCGCGGTAAGTAGACGGATAAAATCGACCGTTTGTCTGGCCGCGATTTTTATTGTCAAATATAGTAAAGCAGTCAAAACAAGATGAAGACTTATGACCATTGAAATACCTTGAGCAAATAAAAATAATTTGCTGATTACTGGATTATGCAGGTTTGTCTGTACAATGGTCAGTTGGAATAAAGATGTTATATACTTCTGACCAGAGACTCCCATGAGAAGGAAACCTCCCATCAGTGCTTCAATTCCCAGCAGTATAAAAGCTTTTCGCTTGTCAGAAAACTGGATTGATTGCCTGACTGTATCAGCAGGCTTGGTGAAGTAACGCATGAACTGCTGTAAACCGGCAAATAACGCGGCTCTATCTGGTTTCTTAAATGCAGACCTGCCGGTCTTAACTGTATGTGCTTTTTTGCTTGATCTGTTGGGCTCGGACGCTTTTTGCTTGCGCTGGCGAAATCCCTCAAACCAGGACTTCCTGTTTGAGGAGGCAGTGTTGGCGGATTTCGTGTTTTTACTACCGGAAAAAGAAGGGCCGGCTGAAGATGTTGAACTCGATTGGTTCGGCTTCTTCTTAGAGTCTTCACGACATGTACACTTCTCACCGGGTGCCAAAGCACGTCCACAATAGAAACAATAACGAGCCATAACGAAAAATCCTCCGCTGCTTTTGTCTATTCTATCATAATGCGAATATGTTATCATAGTGTGACAAAAAACGACCGATTAGTAGATTGTTTTCTGCTATCGGCATATGGGGTGTAGTTTCTAATGGAGATTAAAAAATTACTTCAAGAAGAATTTGCGATTAGAGCCGATCAAGTTGAGCAAACACTTGCTCTCATTGATGATGGCAATACAATACCTTTTATTGCCCGTTATCGTAAAGAAATGACTGGCAATCTTGATGATCAGACTTTGCGCAAGTTGTCTGAGCGTTATGAACAGCTGAAAGCACTTGAACAGAGACGTGCTGATATCAGAAGGTTGCTTGAAGAACAGGATGTATTATCAACAGAGCTTGAGCGACAACTGATAAATGCTGCGAGCATGACAGAGCTTGAAGACATATACAGACCCTTCAGGCCTAAGCGGAAGACAAGAGCAAGTGTCGCGGCCGCCCGCGGGCTAACCGAACTTGCTGATTACATTATCGCGCAGCAGGGCAGTTTTGATGATTTGAAGCGACTGGCTCTGCTTATTCTTGATAGGCCGGAGGCTGCGGATATAGACTCGGTTGAACAAGCGATTGCCGGCGCTCAGGATATACTTGCTGAGCGTCTTGCCGATGATGCGTGGGTCAGACGTCGTTTGCGAATGGAGTTTATGCGTAATGGACAAATCGAGTCATCTGCGGTTAAGAACGCTGGTGAATCTGTCTATGAGCCGTATTATGATTATTCTGAACCGGTCAGCAGAATTGCTTCGCATAGAGTTCTGGCTATTAATCGCGGTGAGAAGGAGAAATACCTGAATGTCAAAGTCACACTGCCCGCAGACGCTGCGGTCGCGATTTTGTCAGGGAAAACAATACAAGCTAATTGCCCTTGGGCTGAGCTTCTGTTGTCAATGATTCAGGATGCCTGGAAGAGATTGCTGCAACCCTCACTTGAAAACGAAATAAGGCAATATCTGTCTGAGCAGGCACAAGAAAAATCTATTGATGTTTTCAGCAGTAATCTCAGAAGTCTGCTGATGCAGGCACCGGTTCATGGCTACAGGATTTTAGGGCTTGATCCTGCTTTTAGAACCGGCTGCAAGCTCGCGGTAGTAAATGAGACCGGATTAGTTCTTGATACAGATGTTATTTATCCGACGCCACCGCACAACAGGACAGAAGAAGCGGCGAGGATATTAAGTGACCTTATCAGCAAGTATGGAATTCAACTGATAGCAATCGGTAACGGTACGGCATCTCGTGAGTCTGAACAATTTGTTCGTGATCTTGTACATGAGAAAAAATTGCCCATTCGCTGGATGGTGGTTAGTGAAGCCGGAGCATCGGTTTATTCTGCGTCTGAACTTGGTGCGGCAGAATTTCCGAATTTTGATGTTTCTCTTCGTAGTGCTGTATCTATCGCGCGCAGATTACAGGATCCTCTGGCAGAACTCGTTAAGATCGAACCAAAAGCCATAGGTGTAGGACAATATCAACACGATATGAACCAGAAGCGACTTGATGAAGCACTGGGTGGTGTTGTTGAAGCGTGTGTAAATGAAGTTGGCGTTGATTTGAACACAGCATCTCCTTCTCTGCTCTCATATGTCGCGGGACTTACTCCTGTAGTTGCCAGGAATATTGTTGCCAGACGTGAGAAGGATGGCCCGTTTGTTTCACGACAAGAACTTCTTAAAATACCACGTCTTGGACCCAAGGCATTTGAACAATGTGCCGGATTTCTAAGAATTCCTGAAGCTCAGGAGCCTCTTGACAATACATCAGTCCATCCTGAGTCATATGCCAAAGTCTATCAGCTGTCAGCTATTCTTGGCTTGAAGCCTTCTGTAGAGATGGCGCGAAAAGCAAGACAGAAGGATCTTATAAGTCTGGCTGAACAGCTTAATGTAGGTGAGCTCACTCTTGAGGATATACTTGAAGCGCTAACCCGGCCGGGTAGAGATCCAAGGGACGATCTGCCGCAGCCTGTCCTTAGAAGTGATTTGCTTGATATAAAAGATCTCCGGCCTGATATGGTCTTGCAAGGGGTTGTCAGGAATGTTGCTGATTTCGGCGCTTTTGTAGATTTGGGGATGCATAATGATGGCTTGGTTCATATTTCAGAACTTGCGGATCATTTTGTGAAAAATCCTCAAACAATTGTTCATGTTGGGCAAGCTGTTCAGGTTAGGGTATTGAGTGTTGATATCGTGAAAAAACGTATATCCCTTAGTATGAAGGGCTTAAAACAGGGAGGTTCAGTCAGCTGATATGGCTAATAAGGACGAGCGTTCCATGGGAAAAGTCAAAAAACAAGGCGATAATGATATCAGGAAGCCAGCCCGTTGGTTATACAGATCCGCACTTAGAATCCTGCAGCTGCCCATGCTCCTTCTTTTTGGGATTCGTATATTCAGGGATCCCTGTTTAAAGAAGATAAACGGACCAATTATTGTTCTGGGAAATCATCCTTCTTATCTCGATCCTTTTTTGGCGGCGCTTGCTTTGCCTTTTTGGGAGATAAATTTTGTTGCCGCAAGTTTATTCTTTCGCAATCGAAGACTCAAACCCATTCTTGAACTACTTGGTGTAATACCCAAGGTTCAGTTTCGTTCTGACGCAGCGGCTCTGAAACGTATGCTCAAAGTACTCAAATCTGAAGGTGTATTGGGGATATTTCCTGAAGGACAACGTTCTCTTGATGGCACTGCTAATCCTTTTGATGATACAATCGCGAAATTAATTAAGAAAACCTGTTGTCATGTGGTTTTTCTGAAAATTAATGGTGCCTATTTAACCTGGCCGCGCTGGTCGGCTCATGGCATGCGACCGGGACGAATTGAGATAAGAGCTGATCTGCTCCTGACTCCAGAACAAACAGAGAGCCTTACAGCTGATGAAATCGCGGCTCAACTGAAAAAAACTCTAAGCTTCAATGATTATGAATGGCAACATAATCGAAGGAAGAAAGCTTCCTATTTTCATGTCCGACCAGCTGAAAATATGCATAACATATGTCATCAGTGTCCGGTGTGTAAAACCGAATTATCTATGCGGGCAAAGAATAATAAGATTGTTTGTGATGTTTGCCACATGGGCTACCGGATAGACCGGCATGGTTTTTTATTCCCTCTGGCAGATGGACAAACTGATATTTCCGATGTTCATGTATGGCGTGTCTGGCAACAGGATATGATGAAGCAGAGAATCAAGCAATCGGGTTTTTCCCTTGAATTTTCTGTTGAAACTCAAACTGCCGGTGTTGGCGAAGCTTTTGCCGGTGATGGAGCAGGTCAACTGGTTATAGATCGTTCCGGATTGTTCTATACAGGTATTGACAGACAGGGCCAGAAGGTTGAGTTTGTAAGCCCTGCCGGTAAAACTGCCCGCTTCAGCGCTGATTATGGATTGAATCTGGAAATCCCTCATGATCGTGGTTCGTTTCGTTTCTTTCCTGATCCGGGACAGGCTGTGATTCTACTTGCTGACGCGCTTGCCCTACTTGACAATGGTAAAAGTGAACAATAAACTTACAAAATGACGATAATAAAATCGCAGAACGGAAGGATGGAAAATCTGATGAGTTATATCTGGAATGAAGCTGCTGAAACAATGCCTTATGAAGAGATCCGCGAACTGCAGGGCAAACGTCTTGTAGAATGTGTGAATAGAATTTATGGACATGTGCCTTATTATACTGAAAAAATGAAAGCGGCCGGCATTGAACCGGGCGATATCCGTTCTATAGATGATTTGACCAAGCTGCCTTTTACTGACAAAGAGGACATGCGTGAGAACTATCCTTATGGTACTTTTGCCGTGCCTATTGACGACATTGTACGTATTCACGCTTCGTCAGGTACTACCGGTAAACAAAAGGTGGTCGGCTATACTCAACATGATATAGATATCTGGGCTGAATGCTGTGCTCGATCGTTGGCTTCAACCGGTATGACACACAAGGATATTCTGCATGTAGCTTATGGCTATGGACTATTTACCGGTGGTCTTGGTTTGCATTATGGTGCAGAACGTTTGGGTGCTACAGCAATTCCTGTATCTTCCGGTAATACGAAACGTCAGATTCAAATACTTGTTGATTTCAAGCCGACAGCTTTGGCCTGTACTCCGAGTTATGCTCTGCATCTTGCGGATGAATTAGCTACCTACGGCGTTGACAAATCAATGCTATCGCTTAAGGTTGGGATTTTTGGCGCGGAGCCTTGGTCTGTAGAGATGAAACAGCAGATTGAGGATAAGCTTGGCCTTAAGGCTTTTGACATATATGGTTTGTCTGAGACTATGGGTCCCGGAGTATCAATGAGCTGCGAAGCCGGAGATAGGCTGCATATCCAATCAGATCATTTTATAGCCGAGGTGGTTGATCCAGATACAGGTGTACCCCTGGGCGAGGGGCAGTTGGGCGAACTGGTGTTCTCAAGTGTCACGAAAGAAGGAACGCCGCTGCTTAGATATAATACGCATGACCTGACAAGATTATATTATGATCGCTGTGATTGTGGCAGAACAACTGTACGTATGGATAAAGTAACAGGGCGTGCAGATGATATGTTGATAATTCGTGGTGTTAATGTATTCCCGACTCAGATAGAGTCAATTCTGCTAAATTACGGTGAAGTTGAACCGCATTATATGATTTATGTCGATCGTATTCATAATCTGGACCGAATGGAAATTCAAATTGAAATGACAAAAGCGTTTTTCTCCGACTCTATTAGAGATATTGAGAATATTGAGAAACGTCTTAACGCTGATATCCAATCACTTCTTGGCATATCGGCAAAAATTACTCTCGTTGAGCCGCGCTCGTTACCACGTAGTGAAGGAAAAGCGAAACGTGTAATTGATCGTCGTGTCTATTAGAACACGCGAGTGATTGAGTAAGAGTTGTCTTTAATTTCCTGAGAAGACATGCCGCCGGCTGCGAAGGTTGTATCGAAACGTACCCAGGAACCTCCGCTTAACTCATTCCAACTGAAACCGGCAACTACTACCCAGCCAACGCCGTCCATATATACTTCATTCCAGGCATGATATCCCTGAGGAGTTTTGCCATGCAGCATTCGTGTCGCTATACCTTGAGAACGTAGCATCGCGCACATCAGAGAGGCATAGTCGTAACAGATGCCGGTGCGCGTGCTCATTGTTTGGTCTGGATTGGGCAGATAGCTGGTGACTTGACCATTTGTAATTTGTGACGCAAGTGAACGATTATAGCTGATGTTTTTTGTTATCCAGTTATAGACAGCGTCAATCTTACCGTCGAGAGTGCTCTGACCACCGGCCAGACTATTGGCTGTAGCGACAGCCGAGGATCCATAGGAAAAATCGGAAATTATTGAGGACGCGGTATAAGGTTTGAGACTCGAAGCCAGCGATACACTGAAGCTGTGTACCAGTGGTGCCGGATATGTTCCGTCTCCGGCATTGTAGGCAACAGCGATCTGATAAGTGCCGTTGCCCATCTGAAGTGGGATGCCGACAAAAGTGCCGCGTTTGTTCAGATGATACTGGTACATGCTGCCATCCTTGGATAACTGCACTACACACTGAACGCTGCCTGGCAGTTTATCGACTTTTACCAGTGCTACGCCATTGGGGGTGCTGCCGACATCGAGAGTAACTGTAATGATATCTCCATAATCGGCGACAACATGATTGGCGTTGCTGCCATAATTGTCGCGGAAGAAGGCTCCGTAATTTTTATAGGGGAAGCTGCCGCCGGATGGTTTGGGAGCAGCTGTGGTTGTGGTGGTCGGAGCAGCTGTGGTTGTGGTGGTCGGAGCAGCTGTGGTTGTGGTAGTCGGAGCAGCTGTGGTTGCTGACGGTTTTGTTGTTTGTACCGGCCGCTTAGTTGTGGTCGGTTGATTTGTCTGTTCTGTATTGCTTGTGTCTTCTGTTGTGTCTGATTGATCCGTGCTGCTCTCGCTCTCTGAAGTTGTTTCGGAGATGGTTTCTGAATCAGATTGAGTAGTGTTTTCAGATTCACTTGTATCTGAGTCTTCAGTGCTGGCATAGTCCGAGGGTGAGTTAGTCGATGATATCGGGTCATTAGTACTTGTTTCGAGTGTGCGTAGCTGACAACCTTGGAGTATTAAGGCAAACATCAATAATATAGCAACTGATATGATGCCATTTCCGCGTTTTCTCCTATATGCTGATTCTGCCGCAGGCTGATTGCCTTGTTTGGAGTGTTTGCGCATTTCGTTACCCTCTTCGATACAATTCATAAAGTCATTATACTGCATTCCAATATTTATTTTAAGCTTATATGGTCATACAATGACATTAACGTAACATTATTGTAGTTTTGTTGTTTGCTGATTGATAGCAATCGAAACCCGTAGAGTGTATAATTAGCTTGATATAACTTCAAAT
>JAQVJP010000077.1 GCA_028695145.1 Eubacteriales bacterium | reverse complement strand
TTTACAACTTTTGTCTCGACTATCGGCACAAGCGTAGCCATGACCTTCTTCAACCGGCAGCTTCTCAGTTATGGCGGCACAGCCGGCATTACATCAATGGGAGCGATTAACAGTCTCTACACTTTTTTCGTTATGCCTATAATAGGAATAACACAGGGTATGCAGCCAATAATCGGTTACAATCACGGTGCCGGGAACAGAAAACGCGTATACGCTGCCTTAAAACTCGCCTTGCTGATTGGCACTGTATTTTCAACTGTTGTGTTCCTAACTTTGATGCTGTTCGCGGAGAGCTTCGTTAAAATATTCCTCGAAGACGGTTCAAGCACTATCCCTATGGCAGCTCATGGGTTACGAGTTTTTATAATCATGCTGCCTGTACTCAGCATAAATTTTATGGGTACCGCGTTCTTCCAATCAATCGCCCGAGGGAAAATATCCGCAGTACTTGGCAGCTTAAGACAATTCATCATTCTCTTACCTTTGCTGCTGACGATGCCAAATTTCTGGGGTCTAAACGGAGTATGGGCAGCGGCACCGGTCGCAGATGGACTGGCAGTTTTGTTGACAGGTGCTGCGGTATTTATTTATTATCGCAGCGAACGTTCTTGCGGCTGGCCGGCCTGGTCAGATGACAACTCTCGCGAGCATTGCCTTAAACAGGCAGAATTACCCAATCCAATTCAACCAGAGATAGAAATTGATGTTGTCTAAGCAGTTGCTGCTAAGACCAATTCAGATTCTCTTCAAGACAAGAGCTGTTCGGCTTGGCACATAAATAATTATGCCGTTTGTATCAAACTCATCAAGCCAGACAGAGCCATATATAGTGTCATGTGAAATACGTTCCTGCCCGCCAAAACGGCTTTCGTCAGTATCAAAACAAGTCTGCCACCGTCCTTCCATATTCAGAGGCAGCCGCAATCCTTCAGCCGATCTGAACGGATGAAAATTGAAGATAAATATTTTACCGGTATTTTCATAAGCGATAATTTTGTTTTCCTGATCGATCCAGAGCTGATTTGCCTTAGCTTGCGAGTCAAGCAAACTCACCCTGGAAACAAGATTGGTCATCTGCTGATCGAAGCGGTTTAAATCGCCATAACGCAATAATGAGCTATCCGCAAGACTCCATTGACGTCTGCAATGCTGGAAACTCCAGCCGTTACCTTCTCGAGGGAAGTCAATCCATTCCGGATGTCCAAACTCATTTCCCATAAAATTGAGCCAGCCATCGCAGCCAAGTGTTATCGTACATAAACGAATCATTTTGTGCAGTGCGATCGCGCGATCAATTATAAAATTATTACTATTCTTATCCATATGCCAGTACATTTCCTGATCAGCCATACGGAATATTAGAGTCTTATCACCAACAAGAGCCTGATCATGTGATTCGACATAACCGACCCTCTTCTCACCAGGTCTGGTTGTTGTCAGCTCATGCCAGAGCTGCCACATATCCCAATCTTCGTCTCTCTTCTTAACCGTCTTCACCCAAAAATCCGGCATGCCCATGGCCAGACGATAATCGAAGCCTATTCCACCGTCAGCAACAGGCAGACACATACCTGGCATACCACTCATATCCTCGGCAATCGCCAGAGCGTCAGGCCTGATCTCGTGTATCAATTCGCTGGCTAACTGGAGATATGTAACAGCATCCATATCGGTATTAGAGCTAAAATATTTATCATAACTGTCAAAAGCAGTTCCCAATCCGTGGTCAAGATAGAGCATCGAAGTCACGCCATCAAACCTAAACCCATCAAAATGATATTCTTCCAGCCAGTATTTCAACGATGACAGCAAGAAGTGAATTACATCTTGTTTGCCATAGTCAAACACTTTTGAATCCCAGGCGCTGTGGTTACCTCTCGTGCCACTATGAAAAAACTGATAATCAGTACCATCAAATTCATTGATGCCTTCGGCTATGTTCTTAACCGCATGAGATTGCACCATATCCATCAGAACAGCCAATCCCAGCTCATGAGCTCTATCAACAAGCCGCTTAAGTCCATCCGGATCACCAAACCAACAGGCCGGCGCGAAAAAATTAGACACATGGTAGCCAAATGAAGCATAGTACGGATGTTGCATAACCGCCATGATCTGAACAGTGTTGTAACCTTGTGCTTTTATCCGTGGCAGTATGTTTTCAGCAAACTCATCCCAGGTTCCAATGCCATGACGTTCCTGCGCCATACCAACATGAGATTCGTATATCAGCGGAGCCCGTCCGTCGGGAAGCACGAAATCATTATCAGTCCAGTTGAATTCTTCTTCAGGAGCCCAGATCTGACCACAGAAATCATTTGTTCGCGGATCCTGTACAACCTTATTAATATACAAGGGAATCCTATCTCTACCTATGCCGCGGCCATCAAAAACTATAACTTTTACCCGTGACAGATGCGGCAGAGCCTCGCAGCCGGGCAAAAATATTTCCCAGGCACCGTTTTCTATACGACGAAGCGGATGCGAACTGCGATTCCAATCATTGAAGTCTCCAATCAGATAGAGAGCGCTGGCAGCAGGAGCCCATTCTCTGTAGTACCAGCCGTCATCAGTCTTATGAAAACCAAAATAATGCCAGCCGTTGGCAAAATCGCTGAGCTTGTTATTACCTGCTGTCTCATGTAATAGAGAATTACGCCTACTGTGATACCTATCCATTCGCTTATTAATATCATCAGCAAAAGGCCGCAAATAAGGATCAATATCCAGAATAGGCCATGCGGTAAAACCCAGGCTGTTGTTTGTCTGATCCATCGCTAAATCCTCCATCAGCTTATATGTGCCACACAGGATTAAAACCCTGTGTCAGGCACTGTTTTTCTGTTTCTTCTTATGTTCGTACATTCTCGCGTCGGCCAACGCGAGAAAAGATTTCAAATCAATAAATTCATCTGTCTTATTGCAGGCATAACCTACAGCTACATTATAGGCATACTCAGTGGTCTGAGCACAAGCGGCTATACAAGCTTCAAAATCATTAAGATGTTTTGGGAACAGCTCGATATTGTTATCGGTAAATATCGCCGCGAACTCATCACCGCCTATTCTATAGCAGCTTCCGACACCGGCAAAAGCCTGTTCCAGGCAATCATAAGTCAATTGAATCGCCTCGTCTCCGGCTGCATGACCGAACTCATCATTTATCTGCTTCAGGTAATTGACGTCCATTATAGCAATTAGAGCAACTTCATGATTAAAATTTATTTTCATCAGATCGCGATCATAGGCTGTGCGATTCATCGCGCCAGTCAAAATATCATGGTAAGCCAATTTTTCCAGAAGCTCAGACCTGCGGCTGTTGTCAACAAGTTTCCTGATTCTATTAAGAGAGTGAACTCCAAGGTAAATGATAAATAAAATCAAACCAACTCGCACATAAACAGAAGTGTTTATATAATCACCAAAATAGAAATTTATGACTTCGATAACAAAAAAAGCCAACAGCAGCACCAGAGCTTTTAGAAAAACAAGAACTTCGCTGTTACCATAAACCCTGTATTCTCTAAACAGTGAAACCACTATTAGAACCACCGATATAAACATAGAGAGATGTGTCAAAACTACCAGTTCGAAGAAATCCATGATACCACTGAACTGAAAAACAACATTAATTACAAACAAACCGACAAACCAGAGGCAAGCCACTGAATAAGCCTTGCGCCAGCGTCGAACTATTGCGTTTTGCACGTAGAGCAGAAGCGGTATTGGTATCACGATCAAAGCAAGATATGCCGCCGAACCTATGAACAAGCTGTTCCCGGTAAAAAACTGAATCATACGAGATTCCGTAAATAACCAGATCGAAGTAAAAACAGCGAAGAAGCCGAGATACCACAAACTATTATCGCGTGCGTCGCGCAACAAAACCGCAGTGAACATCATAACGACACCAGTCAGCAGCACTATAAAAGATGTCAGAACCCCTATACCATAATATGTATAAAGATGAAAAAGCACAGCGCCTTTGCTGCCATAAAAAACTGAATTGACTCTGCCGGACATTGCCGAATAAGGAGATTGCAGCTCTATCTCAAGCTGAACACCATCACTCTCTGCCGGGAGCTCAACAAACTCTTCAGAACCAAGCTGCCAGCCATCATTAAGCCAAAGGATGTTTTCTGTATCAAACAGGAGATCGGAGTCAGCAATCAGAAACGGCAAACCAAGAATAACAAACAGAAAAACAGGCAGAATTATTATTGCTGCGGCCACGTAATGTATGCGGTTTCGTTTGGACGAGGCATGTTTAACATCGTCATGCCAATCTCTATCCCTTACCCTCATCATGCGCTGCCGTCTCTCCTATCTTCATTTATAGGTTTATTTTATCATTATTACCTTGACCTGTGGACATGAATAAATCATTATGTACATATACAAATCAAATATTAATCAATCTGGAGGTATGCAAAATGACTCAATTTATCGCTCTCGCACTGGGCAGTGGACTTATCGGTCTGTTGATAGCTGCTGCTGTAGTAGTGCTTCTGTTGCTGTGGCTGGCAGGAACCTATAACAGCTTCATCAGAAAACGCAATGTCGTCGACGAGTCTTTCTCAACAATGGATGTCTACCTGAAGAAACGTTTTGATTTAATACCAAACATTGTGGAAACGGTAAAAGGTTACGCCTCACATGAGAAGGAAACGCTGGCTCAGGTCGTTAAAGCCAGAAGCATGATTAGTGAAGCCTCAACACCGGAACAACGCCTGGCAGGTGAAAACGCTCTGACTGGAACTTTGCGCAGCCTGTTTGCTGTAGCGGAAGCTTATCCTGATCTTAAGGCAAACACCAATTTTCTGAATTTGCAGACTCAGCTCTCTGATATCGAAAATGATATCGCGCAGTCGAGAAAATACTACAATGCCTGCGTAAGAGATTTCAATATCAAAGCGGAGTCTTTTCCCAGTAATATTATAGCCGGCATGTTTGGCTTCAAAAAGTTCCCGATGTTCGAAGTTGAAAATGAGCAGGAGAGGCAAAATGTCAAGGTTCAGTTCTAAAACTACGCTCCGTTCAACATCTAAGTTCAGTGCTTTTGTTTTGATTATAGTTCTGCTTACCGTGTTAGTCCCCTTCAAGCCTGTTTCAGCCGATAATATGATTGATTCAGGCTATTTGATTGAGAGCTATCATGTTGATGTGGAATTAACTGACGCTAATCTCTATCGCGTCAATCAGACAATTGATGTAAACTTCCTTGAAAACAGGCATGGGATATATTTCTACACGCCCTATCTAATGGAAGTTGAACTCCCGGGAGCAGATGAGACCCGGTATCGTGCGGCTATAAGCAAAATAAGAGTTCCTGATTATGAGTATGAGACCTCAACAGAAAACTCTAACAAAGTTATTAAAATCGGTGATGCCGACTATACCATTAACGGCAGGCACAGCTATGAAATCAGTTATAACTACGATATTGGTATGGATCACTCAGACCAGGCCGATTTTCTGTACTATAACTTGATAGGTCCACAGTGGACAAGTCCAATGGAAGAAGTAACTTTTTCCATTGAAATGCCGCATGAGTTTGATCCATCAGGTATAAATATCACGGTAGGAAGTTATGGCAGTGAGGACAGCACCAGAGCCGTTTTCGATGTTCAGGGACAGACAATCAGCGGCAGTGTCCCCGGAGGACTTGATGCCTACGAAGGATTAACAATCTATCTTGAGCTGCCACAAGGCTATTTCACCAAGGCTGTTCATAACTACGCGATTGACGTTTTTGCGATTGTACTGATATTATTGATCGCTGCTTTGATTATCTACTTCTACATTCGCTACGGACGTGACAGATTGATACCAGAAACAGTTGAATTCTACGCTCCAAACGGTATCGATCCGGCTCATGCGGGTCTGCTGGCGGATGGTATGCCTGACAGCAAAGACATGATCGCTCTGATTATGTATTGGGCTGATCTTGGTTATATTAATATAATCGAACAGGATAAAAAAATATCACTTAAGCGTCTGCATCAGCTGCCGGGTTCAAGCCCCAAATATCAATTAACTATCTTCAACGGTCTCTTCCAGGCAGGCGAATTTGTTACACTAGACTCTCTCAAGGAAAAATTCTACACAACAATGAGCACCGGCAAAAGTCAACTACAAGGAGCATATCAAGACAAAATAACTGAACCGTCAAGCCGCAAGGCTCAAGGAGGCGCGGTTATTCTGAGCATACTGCCATTAGGAATTTCAATCGGTCGAGCTGTTTTATCCAAGCCTTTTGACTCAATGGCCATGATGGTTTTTACTACAATACTCGCTGTGGCGATGATGATACTCTGGTTGCCGGTACTGATCAGTAACAGAATGCGCTGGCGGGTCAGATCTAAAATAGGCCGAATATTTCCTATCATCGGAGCGGCGGTGATTTTACCGATAGTACATTTCCTTAATGCCGCAGCAATTATGGATACATCACGGGACCCACTGTACGTATCAATGATCGCTGCAATAGTTTCACTCATTACAGTACCTTTTGCTGTTAAGATGAACAGGCGTACTCTTGAAGGCGAACAGCTCTTCGCCAGATTAATGGGCTTCAGAAACTTCATGATTAGAGCGGAAAAGGATCGTATTGAGAAGCTTGTTATGGACAATCCTTCATATTTTTATGATGTTTTGCCATATGCGTATGTACTTGGAGTATCTGACAAATGGGCACGAAATTTCGAAGGGCTCGATATTCAGCCTCCCAGTTGGTATTACACAGATACAATGACTGCTTTTACCGCAATTCATTTCGCTAATCAGATGGACAGAACAGCAAGCAGCATGAACTCGGTCATGGTCTCACAACCGGCAAGTTCCGGCGGTGGCGGTGGCGGTGGCGGCGGCGGTTTTTCCGGCGGCGGATTTGGCGGCGGCGGTGGTGGCAGTTGGTAATCTACACTACTACCCCTGTCACATGACACAAATACAATGAATCAGGATAGATTTTTTTATTCATCTTGACAAGGAAACCTCCTACAATGATGACAGTGCAGAGAAGCTGCACAATAAGTAATCATCAGAACAGGAGGTTTTTTCTATGTCAAGAAAAGTAATGTCGAAAATTGCACTGCTTGTTATCATTGCCATGCTGACAGCAATTCTCGGTGCCTGCGGTGGAGATACCGGAGGAACCACCACAACTGCGGCCCCTGGTGAAACAACAACAAAAGCCCCGGACGGTTCGGAAACAACAGACGCCGGAAACGGTGAAAAAGTTACTCTCAGTTTCTGGCATATCCAGACTCAGGAGAAGCAAGCTAAACTCATTCAAGATTCAATCGATCGCTTCGTAGCAGATAATCCAAACTATGAAGTAGAAGTTGAGCCAATGCAGAATGACGCGTTTAAAACAAAATTAACAGTTGCTCTTGGCTCCAACACTCAACCTGATATCTTTCCGCACTGGTCAGGCGGACCGATGATCGAATATGCTGAAGCAGGAAAAATCGCTGATTTAACAGAATACATGAACAAGGACGGTTATGTTGATATGTTCATGCCTGCTGGTATCTCTCAGGCAACATATCAGGATAAAATCTGGGCAATGCCGGTTGAGAATCTGGCTGTAGCCATGTTCTTCTATAACAAACAGGTTTTTGCTGATAACGGTATTGAAATACCCGAAACACTCGCTGATCTGGAAGCAGCGGCAGAAAAACTGAAAGCTGCCGGTATTGCGCCATTCTCTCTGGCTAACAAGACCAAATGGACAGGTTCCATGTATTACATGTATCTGGTAGATCGTATTGGCGGTGCTGATGTTTTTGCTAACGCGGCTACAAGACAAAACGATGGAACGTTTGAGGCGGAGGCTTTTACCAAGGCTGGAGAAAAAATCCAGGAATGGGTCAACAAAGGTTACTTCAACGAAGGTTTCAACGGACTTGATGAAGACTCAGGTCAATCACGCGCTCTGCTCTATTCCGGTCAGGCAGCCATGACTCTGATGGGCTCATGGATTGTCTCAACGATCACAAGCGAAAATCCTGACTTCCTCGACAATCTCGGTGTCTTCCCCTTCCCTGCAGTTGAAGGCGGCAAGGGTGATCCATCCGGCACAGTCGGCACAGTTGGTGATAATTTCTATTCAATCTCTTCTGAATGCGCGGATATTGAAGGAGCCTTCACAGCTCTTACATATCTACTCGATGAGCAAGCTATAAAAGACCGTGTAGCCGACGGCAAGATCCCTCCAATCAATGGTGTTCAGCTTGAAAATCCCATGATGCAGACTGTTCTTGATCTGGCAACAAAAGCCAAGACAAATCAGCTCTGGTATGATCAGTATCTGGTTCCTGAAATGGGCGATCTCCATAAGGACACATCGCAAGAGCTCTTCGGTCTTACCAAAACTCCTGAAGAAGTAAACGCTATCATGGAAGCAAAAGCGGCTGAGCTCGCCGGTTAAGTCTAATTAATGATGCTTAACTAAATTATATTTTGTTAACTATTTGATGGACAAAGGTCGCCCCGGCACTACAATAGCCGCCGGGGTGGCCACATCAGAAATCACTATTAACTTGAGGGGGGTAATACAATGTCACCAGCTTCGACCAGATCTCTGAGCAGTCGGCAGCGTTCAATCATCGGAACCGCAGCACTCTTCCTGATACCGGCATTTGTTGTGCTCGGAGTTTATATGTTCTACTCAATATTTGATTCTTTCAGGCTCAGCCTGGTGGACTGGAACGGGGTCTCACCGGATAAAACTTTTGTAGGGTTGGCCAATTGGCAGGAATTGATTGGTGACGCACGTTTTAGACTGGCTCTTCTTAACAATTTCAAAGTTGTAATTTTTTCTATTCTGATACAATTGCCAATAGGCATGCTTCTGGCGTTTTTTCTTGACACAGCCGGTAAGAAAGCAAATGTTTTCAAAGTTATCTGGTTTCTTCCACTCTTGATGTCATCTGTTGCTATAGGTTTTCTCTTCAAATATATTTATGATCCGGCCTTCGGTCTGATCTCTCCGCTGTCAAGAATGCTCGGAGGCAAGAATATTGATCTGCTTGGCAACCCTTCTTTGGCGTTATTTGCTGTAATCATAGTTATCTGCTGGCAGTTCATTCCTTTTTACATGGTCTATTTCCTGGCTGGATTAAGTTCATTGCCAGTTGAAATATATGAAGCCGCCATTATCGACGGCGCAACAAGAGCAAGATATTTCACAGCTATCGCGCTGCCGATGTTAAAAAACACATTTATAAACGCGGTAATACTCTCTATGGTAGGTTCTCTGAAATATTTCGATCTGATTTACGTAATGACAGAGGGAGGGCCCTCCGGCTCAACCGAACTCATGGCGACTTATATGTTCAAAAACGCCTTCACTACAATGCGTATGGGCTACGGCTCAACCGTTGCCAGTGCTATGTTTTTAATCATCACATTCACATCACTTATAACAATGAATATTATGCGCCGGGGAGGTGACAAATAATGATCGGTAGTAAGTTGTTCCGCAAAATACGACGCGTAAGCCCCCTCGGAATGCTCTTGTATCTAATAATAGGTCTGGCCGCGCTGCTATGGTTTGTCATCGCCGGTATGCCCTTCTTCCATATGGTTCTTTCCTCATTCAAAGAACAATTTGAAATTTATAACAACGGCGTTTTTGCCTGGCCTGAAGGTTTCTATCTTGAAAACTACAAAACTGTGCTGCAAGGAGGATTCACAACATATCTGATAAACAGCATCATTGTTGTGATCACCTCACTGATTCTGATACTCTTCATCAGTGCTCTCTCAGCATATGTATTTTCCCGACTCAAATTTAAATTGAGAAGTCCCATATACGCGCTTGTTGTTGCCTGTATGGCTATTCCGATTCATGTTACATTGATTCCAATCTACATGCTGACTCAGCGTATAGGTCTTTATGATAATATTTTCGCGCTAATCGGTCCTTATGTCGCCTTCAATCTTCCTCTTTCGATTTTTATTCTGACGGGTTTCATGATGGATATCCCCGGAGATATTGAAGAATCAGCCGAGATCGACGGATGCGGCAAAATTATGACCTTCTTCCGTATTATACTGCCACTTTCACTCCCCGGCATGGCAACTCTCGGTATTTATAACAGCGTAAATATGTGGAATGAGTTCAGCTTCGCCTTGGTTTTAACACAAAAACCAGCTAACAGAACACTGCCGCTGGCGGTCTGGGAATATCAGGGACAGTACACAGCCAACATTACCATGATTATGACTGTTCTGGCACTTACAGCTCTGCCGATGATTATTGCTTTCATTATCGGTCAGGACAAGCTGGTAAAAGGTATGATGGTCGGTGCGGTCAAGGGTTAATTCATGTTAAAATATGAGTATAGCTAATACCGCCTGCTGACAGGAGGATGGAATATTGTCTTGTTACTACGGCTTGAATAATTGTCACAATAAATATAGTTCAGAAACGTCTGTCTCTCGCAGGCGTTTTCTGGCGCTTGGAATTATGTTGACATTTCTCATATCGTTGAGCGCCGGATGTCTGCCTAACAGTAACAAGTCTCACGAATCATCTGATACAATCGCTCGTGAAGAAACTATAGTGCTGGCTCATAACCAGAACAGACGAGTACTGTTCGAGACTATTCGCAACAGCGCTGATCGGTTCGAAGCGGATAATCCGGGATATAAGGTTGAGATCGAGGTTTATGTAAATGAAGCCTATAAGAAGAAACTGGCTTCAGCCGCGGCTACAGGCAGCCTGCCTGACGTATTCGCAACATGGTCAGGCAGTACACTAAATGAGTTCTCACGACTTAATATGGTAATTGATCTGACTGAGTTAACGCAGCAATATAATGACAAGGAGCGCTTTATTCCTTCATCTTTGGCTCAGGCCAGTGATGAAAATGGTATCTGGGGCATTCCTGTTGAAAATATCACAGCGGCTCTTATGTTTTATAATACAGAAATATTTGACGAACTTGAGCTATCTCCTCCGGCTGATTGGGATGAGTTTCTTGAAATCATTTCCACCTTGAAAAATAATGACTATATCCCAATCGCGCTTGCCAACAGAGCTGCCTGGACAGGGTCTATTTATTATATGTACCTGGTAGATCGAATTGGCGGCAGCGATTTATTTACTCAAGCCTCAAACAGATCGCTGCCACAAGGATTTGCCGCACCGCAGTTTGTCGAAGCCTGGTCATATTTCCAGCAGCTTGTCGAGCTGGGCGCTTTTCCCGTGGATACTAATACTCTTGATGAAGATGTTGGTGACAGCAAACAATTGATGTATGATAACAAAGCCGCTATGACTTTGAATGGTACCTGGCTGATATCTGACATCTTCGATGAACAACCTGATTTTCTGGAAAAACTCGATTTTTTCCCATTCCCAGCCATTGAAGGTGGTCAGGGACATCCCGACAATATAGTTGGCACCATGGGTGATCAATTTTATTCCATCTCTTCTGAATATAATAATCCGGAAAAAGCATACGAACTAATTCGCTATTTATTGGACGATACAGCAGTAGAAGAAAGACTTGCGGCCTATGTTATTCCTCCGCTCATTAGCGTTAAGCCAGAAGATCCCATGCTGAGTCGAATACTCGAACTTGCACA
>JAQVJP010000211.1 GCA_028695145.1 Eubacteriales bacterium | reverse complement strand
CATGGTAAGGATGAGGTCATCGGTTCGATTCCGATTAAAGGCTCCAAAACAGAAAGACTCCCAAAAGGGAGTCTTTTTGTTTTGGATTTTTGTTGGCACTAAGCTGGTCACTTCGCCCCTTACCATGGATGCGCTCATGCTGCGCCAGCAGCATTCGCGGCCGCAGAACCAAGTCAGACAAGGCGCTCGAAGACCGAGACGCGCAGCGTATTAAATACGCGAGCAGCGCAGGGCTGAGTGGCAACGAAGTATGACGCAGGTTATTCGGTCGCGTACAAGCAGCCATGGTAAGGTGAGGTCTGGTTCGATTCCGATTAAAGGCTCCAACATACAAAAGCTCCCCTCGTGGGAGCTTTTTGTATGTTGAACTATAGTTGGTACCAAGCTGATCGCTTCGTACCTCACCATGGATGCGCAATCGGACGCGAAGCGGACGATATGAGACTGTAGAGTCAAGCCAGGCAAGGCGCGGGAAGGTTGAGGAGCGCAGTGTACGAATGTACATGAGCACCGAAGATCCTGACCAGCAACGCCGCATGGCGAAGGCTATCCAGTCTCGACAAGCATCCATGGTAAGGTGAGGTCTGGTTCGAGAATCTGAATCAAACGTAGTTAATATCAACCTCAGCGAAGTTTACACTGCCGCGAAGTTCGACTGGTGTGCGCGTAACCGAAGAGAGTATATCGCTTTCCTTTACCGAACCTGCAAAAACGTTGACGCTATTTACGATTCTCCATTCTTTGGGCATGATGAGTGTAATTTCGCAAAAGTTAGCGCTGACATCGATTTTTAACCCCTCCTGGCTGATCTGACACTGATCGAAAAATACCTTCTGTGTTGAGAAATGTCCGCTGATATTTACCTGCTTAAGATTGGACGCATGCACATATTTTGTCTGTTCACCGAAGCTGCTGTCAATCGTCACATACTCATCATCACTAATTACTTCCTTAGTCTCTGACCAGGTGTCAGAATGCTTATGTCGGCGAAAATGATGTTTCTTCTGAAAAATGATCGAGAGTCCGATGCTCAAAACTATCGATGCCAGAATCAGCAACCATAAATCGACCTGCTCGAATCCTAACTGCTCTTTCCAGATATAGACAACAAAAGCCAGAGGCACCATTGATAGGAAGAAGCGGAAGCGAATGAAGCTCGTGAGCGCTATGCCCAGAAGAAGAATAGAAACAAGTATTTTCATCAATTCGAATTCCATGCCGATACCGAGAGCGGCCAGCAGCAGAGCGATACCACCACCAAGGAAAAGAAGTCCCCATAAAACCTTATCTGTTTTCATAAATATACCTCTCATTCAATTTACGCATTAGTTCTTTTCCATACATGCGCGAGCAATAGATCTCTTTGTGCGATCCGCGGAATGATAACAGACTAAGACCAGTCAAACCCTTCTGTACTGAGAACACATGCATTATGCTGATGATTGCCGATCTGCTGGCACGGACGAAATAGCCCGGCAGCGTCGTTTCAAGTTCATAGAGTCTCATTCTGACCTCATATGACTGATCGGCTGTATGTGCATAAACATGATCTGCCTCTGTTTCGAAAAACAGAATCTCTCTCAGACTCAGATAATACTGTTCATCGCCCTTGAAGTATGTCAGCTGCTGTTTTCCGGGCTCAAACCGTTCGATCGTATGCACAAGTGCTTCGATCTCCGGTGTCACCTGCCGACAGTAAATCACAACCTCATTCGGGCTGCTGTCATCTGATAGTTCAATACGTGCACGCATAATTAAAACCTCACAGTCACATTATACGTCTCTACGCCATTATGAAAAGACATATGAGGTGAGTGGTCGAAATATGAGCCTAAGCGGAATAGTTTTTGCCGTGGAGGATACTCAAAGCCAAAATTTGCTCGTCTATACCGTAAACCAACGAAATAAACGCTTTGCGACCAAACTCAATTTAATCACTTGCCATTAAACACATTATAATGGATTTGCTCCTGCTCATACGCCAGAAGTGGTGCGAAATGACATAATAACATTGATACAAATCGATTTCTGCTGAACGCGGCCATATATCTTTCTTCTAACTCACAGCCCAGTCTGCATTTTGTATTCTCCGCAGTCTGTCCAAGATCAATCACTTTTACCTGGTTCTTAATACCAATTTTGAGCATATGCAGCAGCATATTGTAATAGAGGTCATATTCATCCCGGTATTGATAATTCATTCCGCCAAAAACGAAGCTCATCACATCATCATTGATAGTATGCATGACAAACGCAACAGGTCTGCTCTCATGATAAAAAACATCTATATCACAGTCGGACTGTCGGAAGAAGTTAAGTGGCAATTCTTCAAGTGGAAATTGGCTGTTCCTCAAAACTTCAAGGTAAAACTCATGCAGCTCAGAATTAAAATCCGCATTACAAATACGGGTTATATCCAGCTGCTGGCCTTTTGCCAGGGCGGTGTTAATTCTTCTTCTATAAGAGCTGCGCAGCGAAGCCAGATAATGATCGAAGTTTTCAAATTTATTGCGAAAGATACAGGTGGGAAGTGTTTTGCCAACAGCCACAGTGTTGTCGAGGATCATCTTAGCATCCTCTTCCTTCATGTTCAGTATCAGGAACATTCCTCTTCGTTTCTTATAGTCACTGATCATATCTTGAACATTGCCAACATAACCCTTGCAATCCAATGAGGCCGGAGGCGCGATCACGGTAAAAGGCAGGTTGATCTTCAAT
>JAQVJP010000210.1 GCA_028695145.1 Eubacteriales bacterium | reverse complement strand
CGGTTTCATGAAACCCATAAGCGCGCGAATAGTTGTGGTTTTACCTGCGCCGTTCGGTCCCAAGTAGCCGGTAACCTGTCCCTCTTTGATGTCAAAATCAAGATCAAATACACCTTTACCGCTCGGGTAAGTCAAGGTCAGAGAACTCGCTTGTATCATAGTCAATTCTGCCTCCTGTATGGCTGTCATTCTCAACTGCGGATTCATTGATTCTATTCTATGCTCTTGATCATATCATGTAAATGAATAGTCTGTTTGGTTACACCATCGATTTCCGAAACCGTTATAATCTGGTATGATACATACTATTGATAATTACTATTAAAATATTGGTAAAATATTGGCAAAAGCAGGTATCTCAGATGTTCAAAAATAAATCTTCTGTAATCCCCATAAATGTTGCCGTGATGATGATCATCGCGCTAATCATAAGTATATCAGTAAGCATAGCAGGATGTGGAGACACATCAGCCGAAACGTCTTATCAGCCGGATGAGACAACAAATCAAGTCACAACCGCAGCGCCAACATCTACGACAACACCTACACCGCTGCCAACTCCGGAGCCGACACCTGATCCGGCTCTGCTGGAGCCATCTGAAGACGCACCCGTTATCGCTCTGACCTTCGATGACGGCCCTTCTCTTCGCGACACCGGCAAATTACTTGATCTTCTAAAAACTGAAGAAGTATCCGCGACTTTTTTTGTACTTGGCGGGCAAGTAGAAATCGGGCGCGAAGAATTAGTCAAACGCGCTTATCAGGAAGGCCATGAAATTGGCAATCACACTTACAGCCATCAGATTCTGACAGGCTTAAGCCAGTCGGAAGTTCGTGACGAACTGAAAAAAACGAGCGATATCATTAAAAATATTATTGGCGAAGATCCTACAGTAATGCGCCCGCCCACAGGTGCCTGGAGCGATGAAATAGCCGCAATAAGCGGAGAGCTAAATATGTCTGTTATTAACTGGAACTGGCAGAGCTGCCCGGAAGACTGGAATCACCACGACGATCCCGAGCATATTGCCAATCACGTAATAGAAACAGCACAAAACGGACATATCGTATTACTGCACGATACAAACGAAGCCACAGTATCCGCTATGCCGGCGATGATAGCAGGCCTCAAAGAACGAGGCTTCCGATTTATGACCGTCAGCCAGATGCTCTCTCATCTGGGCGAGGGCCATCCTCAAGCCGGCAGTGTTTATCATACGTACGCACAACCGGAATGATAATTTATCTGGTAAGGTTTCTGCAAACATACATCATTTTATAGATAGAGAAGGCTCGCTTATGTTATAATTCGAACGATTATGTAACTGATAATATAGCGAGGTAAAATGCTGATGTCTGATAACCATGTAGATAACAGAGCAATCGATACTTATGAAGAGATTTCACTGCGCGAGCTTATAGAAACCTTATGGAAGGGCAAGGTACTTGTTGCTATAACGACAGTCATAGCGCTTCTTCTGGCATCTGTTGTGACCTTTTTTGTTTTACCGGAAAAATACAACGCAACCGTTGTTCTGAGAGCGAATCAGATCAAACTTTCCAATACTTACTCGGGAGAAGATGCCGCGGCTTTTGCCGATCTTGAGAATAAATTGCTGCTAAGCACATCGCAGTACGCTGAGATGCTGGCAAAAGAAGACTTCCTCGAACAGTTGTCTGCTTCTCTGAGCCTGAAAAACCCTGACGGAACAGTAGTAACAGGCGAAGCTCTCGGTGCGCTTATCGCAACGCAGACAAACGACAGCGCCAGTACCATCACAGTTACTGTCACTGATTCCGATCCCGATAGAGCCTTCCTTATAGCCGAGGGTATTGAGAATGATTTTATCACCTTCATCAATGAGTTTGTAAACACTAATGTAGATCTATATACAACCACTCTATCCAACAACCTGAGCATGGCCAAAACAACACTTGATACCAAGGAAGAGGCGCTGTCTGCTTTCAGGCGTGAAAACGGTAATATTGATTTGCTCACAGATGAAGTTAATCGCTTACAAGAGCGAATTAAGGAGATAAATCAGAATATTTCCATGTATGAGTCATCATTGGACAGTGATCTTGCATCACTCGATACACTTATCGAGGAACTGCAGGCAGAAGGTGAAATCAGCCCAGAGCAGGTTAATATCATCGCTGAGCTTAGAGAAGCTATTGAGAGCGAGAACGGCAGCGGCAACCAGCTTGACAGTGATGTTTATCTCGAGGCCAATCTCAGCGGCAGTAACGGGCAAATATCTCAATCTGTTCGTATTGTTGAGCTTAACAAGCTACAGATGCGCTTACTGAATAATTTTAATCTGCATGCCTCAGCTACCAGTCAGTTATCTGAAACAGAAGAGATGTTCCAGGCCAAACAGCAGGAACTTACTGAAATGCAGCCGGTATACGCTACATACAAATCAGAATATGACATAGCCATGTCAACATATACATCTTATCTTAAGAAAATGACGGCAGCGGCGGTTTACAAAGATCTTGACGTAGCCAGCAGCTTCATTACGGAGATTACAGCTCCAGTGTTGCCAAAATCACCAGCAAGTCCTAACAAACTACTGAATCTGGCCGTGGCTTTTGTCATCGGTTTAATACTCGGTGTGTTTATCGTCTTCGCTCGTGAATACTGGAAGAGCAGCGCGCCAGCCACAAATAAATAACCGGAACATCAGGCCTCAGGACGGAACGCGTCCTGAGGAT
>JAQVJP010000076.1 GCA_028695145.1 Eubacteriales bacterium | reverse complement strand
AATTCTGAACGAGGTACAAGGAGGTACTATGAGAGTATTATCTGTCAAGAATTACGAAGAACTGAGCAAGGCCGCCGCCAGATATATGGGCGCCCAGCTGACACTCAAGCCGGACAGTGTAATCGGACTTGCAACCGGAAGTACACCTGTTGGTATGTACAAAGAACTGATCAGAATGAATCAATCAGGAGAGATAGATTTTTCTGAAGTGATCAGTGTCAATCTGGATGAGTACAAAGGACTTGCAGGCGACCATCCTCAGAGTTATAGATATTTCATGAACGACAATCTCTTCAAACACGTAAATATTTTTGCTGACAATACATACCTGCCTGACGGACAGATCGAGGATGATCAGCAGGCCTGTCAGGACTATGATGATGTAATTGATTGTGTTGGACCTATCGATATGCAGCTGCTTGGTATTGGCCACAACGGCCATATCGGTTTCAATGAACCTGCGGATGCTTTTACCACCGGCACACAGTGTATAACTCTTGATGAGCGGACAAGACAGGCCAATGCCAGATTTTTTGCCGGGGATATGAGTCAGGTACCGGCAAAAGCCTACACCATGGGTATCGGTTCTATTATGAAGGCTAAGAAGATTCTACTGGTTGTAACCGGAGCTGATAAAGCTGAGATTCTTGATAAGGCATTGAACGGACCTGTTACACCAAGTGTACCGGCGTCAATTCTACAGCTGCACCCTGATGTTATGGTTATAGCTGATGAGGCCGCTCTGGGCATCTGAGAAACATTAAAGAGTTACAATAATAGCAAAATAATAATTTTAAAAAGCCTCAGCTGACTTGAGATACAGTCAGTTGAGGCTTTTTCCTTATACTATGCCGAGTTTATATTATGCCGAGGAATCTGGATAATTCGACAGGGTCAAGACGGTAAATACTGCCATGACCTTCGAAAAAACCATGTTCACGGATCATATGGATATTGAGATCGGTCCAGCGCATGATAACTCCGGTATCAAGGCGTCTAACTCTCGTTTGTCGTTTGTCGACTTTTGCGTTGTCTTGAAAAGGACAAGGCAAACGTCCCATATAGTCTTCGACTTCAATCTCAAACCGATTATTCATCGGCATTGGCCGGCCAAGCCCGGGAATGCCGAAATTGGTCAGCTCCTGCATTTTATCCGCCAGAGTCATCTGTGATATGCCAATCTGTTTGAGGGCTTTTGCGTCGGCGCGCAGTATGTCCGCGAGGTTACGGCTATCTTCACCAATGAAACCGTGCGCGGAAAGTGTGCCGGGCATCATATTTGTTTGAATAACTTCGAGTTCAGGACTCTGTTTCATGATCTGTCCTCCTCAGAATTTGTCATAATAAACCTTGGCTTCAGGTATACCCTTCTTATCAAGAACATTTATACAGGCATTGATCATGCCGGGGCTGCCGCAAAGATAACCTTCCATATCGGAACCATCATTAACGTAACGTTCAACAACTTCGGTGATCAGGCCGACTTCACCTTCCCAATTATCCTCGGGAGCAGGTTTGGACAACGCCGGAATAAAACGGAAATTATCGTGACGCTCTGCCAGATCATGGAAATATTCCAGATAGTAGAGATCTTTTTTGGTAACCGCGCCGAAGAAGAAATTCATTTTTATATCAATTCCCTTCTCAAGCACGTACAGTATGATCGATCTGATTGGTGCCATGCCGGAACCGCCCGCGATCATTACGATTTCGCTGCAATCGCCGCGCAAAAAGAAATCACCATATGGTCCGCTGATCTTGACCTGATCACCCTCGGATAACTGTGTATGGGCATATGTTGTACAAATACCATCAGGTACCTGGCGAATTATAAGTTCAATTGCTTCGTTATCAGATGGCACATTAGCGATTGAATAAGCACGATAGACACTCTCTTTTATCTTCGCATAAGGTTTTGTGTGAAACTGCATGTATTGCCCCGCTTTGAAGCTTACACTTTCACCAGCAGGCAATTTAAGTCGGAAGCCTTTTATATCATGCGTCAATTGTTCTATCGATTCTATGGTAGTAATGTACTCTTTGATATTGAAGAGCTCTTCCGGGATCATTATACGAATATTATTTTTAATCTTGACCTGACAAGCCAGTCGATAATTATTCTTGCGTTCGTCTTGGCTGAGATAGGGCTCTTCAGTCGGCAGTAATGGTCCCGCGCCCTCGAGTACCTGCAATTTGCACAGTCCACAAGTTGCCTTGCCGCCGCAGGCTGAAGGAATGAATATTTTCTGACCTGAGAGTGTTGACAGTAAAGAAGAACCACCCTCAACTTTCAGTTTTTTATCGCCATTATTGATATCGATTTCACATTCGCCATAATTGTTGAAGAAGTATTCCGCTACAATTATGATCAGTGCCAAAAAGACTGATATAACCGTTACGCTTAGTACCGTTGTCAGTATTTCCATAGTTGCCGCTCCCTTCCGCTCAGGTAATCGTGAAGATACCGGAGAATCCGATAAAAGCCAGAGCCATAATGCCTGTTATAATAAACGCTATGCCCGGCCCTTCAAGACCACGTGGCAGTTTTGTCTTCGCCATCTTCTCACGGATAGCTGCCAGAGCACTTATTGCCAGCCACCAACCCAGTCCGCTGCCCAAGCCGAATAAAATCGACTGTACGAAGTTATAATCCCTGATAACCATGAACAAGGTTGTACCAAGAATCGCGCAGTTAACTGTAATCAGCGGCAGGAAAATACCAAGTTTGACATGCAGATCAGGTAACAGTCTATCCATCGCCATTTCAATTATCTGTACTGATGCGGCGATAATCATGATAAACAGAATATACTGCAGATATTCCAGCCCGAGAGGTACGATGACCAGCTTGTAAACCCAATAATTGAGAACTGTTGTAAAAACCATTACCAGCGTAACGGACTTACCAAGACTTGAGGCCGTCTTGTATTCGCCTGATATGGAAATGTATGAACACATGCCGAGAAAATTCGACAGGATCATATTGCTGGTTAGTATCGATGCGAAAAAAATTACCAATGGATTGATATCGGTTGTCATAAATTAGCCAGCTCCTTCCTGTCGTTTTAAGATTTCTTGCCCTTGCCGGGCGCGAAAATGTTGGATGTTATCCAGATCAGAGCACCGATCAGGAAGAACGCCGCAGGCGGCATTACCATGATGGTCCAGGTCTCGAAACCAAGAAAATTAGCATCAAAACCGAAGATCGTACCAAAACCGAGATATTCTCTAAACAGCGAGATGATCAACAGAACAACTGTATAGCCGATACCTGCGAAGAAACCATCCAGCATTGAGATGAGCGGTGGATTCTTCTGCGCGTAGGCTTCGGCGCGACCCATAATAATACAGTTTGTTATAATCAACCCAACATACGGGCCAAGAGCATTGCTGATATCTGTCATATTAGCCTTGAGAAAAATATCAACCAGAATAACATATGCAGCGATAATAAGAGTCTGCACGATCATCCTGATTCTGTGTGGTATAGCGTTACGCAGCAGGGAAATAGTTAAACTGGAAAAAGCCGTCACAAACGTAAGTCCAAGTCCCATTACCAGAGAGTTGGTCATCAAATTGGTTACGGCAAGGCTCGAGCAAATGCCGAGAATCTGGCGCAATACCTGATTTTCCTTCCAGACATTTCGTGAAATTACTTCCTTGATTTTCTCAGCCATTATTTGCCACCTCCAGTTTGCTGATTGTATCGTCGAGCAGCTGATTAAGAATGCGCAAAACAGCGTTTGAAGTAGAAGTAGCGCCGGTTATCGCGTCGATCTGCCCGCCGCCATCCTCGCCGTACGCAAGAGTTGTCTCTGCTGTGATCTGCAGATCACGGAACTGCTCCCTGTATGTTAACTCATCGATACGTCCGCCCAGACCCGGTGTTTCGCTATGATTAGTAAAAACCAGTCCGGTGATACGATCGAGATCAGGAGAAACACCCATATAACCTGATATGCTGCCCCATAAACCTGCCCCGGTAAAAGGAACAGCCCAGGCAATTGTCTCACCTTCCGCGGATGCGTACTCATACAACTCAACACCGGAAACAGAAGTTTGTTTGATATTTTTTTCGAAGCGCTCAAGTATTTCAGCTGAACTGCCACTCTGATCAAGATCAAAAACATAGAGAATCGCGGTTCTCTCGGCCAGTAAATCATTTTCTTCAATTTTCGGGCGATAGAACGCGTCAGCACCTGCCAGCAGCAAAGTGAAAACAGCGCTGACAATTAACATGAAAACAACAGTATAAATACGTCCTTTTTTCATGCGGTCACCTTCTTCCCGGCCTTTTTCCTATCTTTTATGATCTTGATATTACGGTCTATCAGAGGGACAAACGCGTTAACAATAAGAATCGCGAACATAATGCCTTCGGTAAACAGGGAAAAAGATCTGATAATAATGGCGACAATGCCAATCAACGCGCCATATATGTATTTCGAGGTTTCCTGCTTGGGTGCGGAAATTGGATCGGTAGCCATGAAGACCGCCGCGAAGAGGAAACCACCGGATAGTATGGAGAACAGTGGGTCAGTTTCAATTACACCTGTCAGGTAGAGTATTGAACCCAAGCTGGCAAACGATGCAGCGCAGGATACGATTATCTTCCAGGAAGCTGTTTTGGTCATGATCAGATAGACAGCGGCCGCGATGATCAACAGCGCGCTTGTTTCTCCAAGTGATCCGGCAATGTTGCCAAAAAACAGATTCAGATAATCTGTCATGATGCCTTCCTTATTAAACATAATCATCGGCGTAGCTGAGGTCATGGCGTCAACGCCGGCACTCCAGCGAATCAGACCTCCGGGGAAACCACTATAAGGCTCAGCCCAGGCAACTGTCATATGCGCGGGAAAAGAAACATAAATCAGACATCTTCCAACCAGTGCCGGATTAAAAATGTTCTTGCCAAAACCGCCAAAAGCACATTTGCCGAAAACTACGCCGAACGCTATGCCGACAGCCGCGACCCAGTAGGGTACGGATGGCGGCAACGTAAGAGTAAACAGCAAACAGGTTACCAGAAGTGCTTCAGAAACCTTGGCCTTGTCGCCGTCAATTAAGCGCATGATGCCATATTCGCTAAGAATACCGGTAATGGTAACCACTGAAAGCAGCACAAGTGTGCGCAAACCGAAGAAGTAGATTGATAACAGAAGAATGGGCAGCAAACTAAGCAGTACCCGTGTCATCATCTTCTGTTTGAGGAAAGAATCCTTGAGCTTAATCATAATTTCCCCCGTGTCAGATTTATTTGCTTAAGCAGGCCTGTGTGATATTGTCACAATAAATATTATGATATCAGTATATATCAATAGGGGGACTATGCAAACGGTAGAAATCTAATTAATCGAAAGGAAAGTTTACAATAAGTCCAGAAAACTAATTTCTAAGAGGAGCAAACCGGTAACGGTTTGCTCCTCTGTTGAATAAGATTTAAAATCGACTTGACTTCGAAAATTCAGAGTCAAAAAGCAATCATAATTTACAATCAAGTATGGCCATAAATTCCTCGCCGGTTATTGTTTCCCGCTCAAGCAGGAAGCGTGAGAGTTCATGGAGTTTATCAATCTTGTCGTGAAGTATCTCGGCTGCCTTACTATGGGCTCGGCGGATTGTTTCAAGGACTTCGCTGTCAATTGCGGCCGCGGTCTGTGAAGAAACCAACAGCTGTGACTCTCCGCCAAGATAAGCGTTAGTTGTTGTTTCGAGAGCCATCATGTCGAAGTTATCACTCATACCATAGCGTGTAATCATAGCTCTTGCGAGTTTGGTGGCCTGCTCTATATCATTAGCCGCTCCGGAGGTGCTGGTATTAAATATCAGCTCCTCTGCCGCACGTCCGCCGGTATACGTAACAATTTTATTGAAGATCTCTTCCTTGCTCATCAGCACTTGATCGTTCTCCGCGATCTGCATTGTATAGCCGAGCGCACCTGATGTGCGCGGAACAATTGTAATTTTATGTACCGGAGCTGAATCCTGTTGACAGGCCGCGACCAGAGCATGACCGATTTCGTGGTAAGCGATCATTTCTTTTTCCTTAGGTTGGATTACAGCGTTCTTGCGCTGATAACCCGCCAGTACGACTTCAACACTCTCTTCGAGATCTGCCTGCGAAACTTGATCACGCCCCAGACGGACGGCTCGCAGCGCGCCTTCGTTTATCATATTGGCCAGATCTGCACCGGAGGCGCCGGAGGTTGCTCTGGCGATGGCGTGACAATCAACATCAGGTTCTATCTTCACATTACGCGAATGAACCTTAAGTATAGCCTCGCGTCCTGCGAGATCAGGCAGTTCAACCGGAATACGACGGTCGAAACGTCCGGGTCTCAGCAGAGCCTTATCCAGACTGTCAGGCCTGTTGGTCGCTGCCAGTATGACAACTCCCTTCTTACCATCAAAACCGTCCATCTCTGTCAGCAGCTGGTTTAGTGTCTGCTCGCGCTCATCGTTACCACCACTGATGCCGCCTGCTCCGTCTCGCTTTTTCCCAATAGTGTCGATCTCATCGATAAAAACGATACATGGTGCCTTCTCGCTGGCCTGTTTGAAAAGGTCACGAACTTTTGCCGCGCCCATTCCAACAAACATCTCGACAAATTCCGAACCTGAAATTGAGAAAAAAGGTACATTAGCTTCACCGGCAACTGCCTGTGCCAGAAGCGTCTTGCCTGTACCGGGAGGGCCAACAAGCAGAGCGCCTTTTGGTAATCTGGCTCCGATTTCGGCATAGCGACCGGGATTATGCAAGAAATCAACAATCTCTGTCAGCGCTTCTTTTGCCTCGTCCTGGCCGGCAACATCTTTGAATGTTTTGCCGGTTTGAGCCTGAACATAGATTTTCGCGTTTGACTTGCCAAAAGTCATCGCGTTTGCTCCGCCGCCCATACGCTTCTGCATGAAGTTGATCAGGATTCTGCCGATGAAGAAGAAGAAAACAAGCGGTAAAACCCAGGACATCAGGAAGCTGACTATAGGTGAAGCTTCCTGAGCCACTACTCTGCCAAAAGTCACTCCTGCCTCATGAAGTCTGTTAGTCAGATTATCATCAGGCATGGCGCCTGTAGTGTATATCTGCTCTTTGCCATCAACTTCGGTCGCATAGAGAATGGTTTGTTCGTCAAGTTCAAATTTGGTCACAATTCCATCATCAAGATGTGTAAGAAAAGTACTGTAATCCGTTTCGGTGATATTTCCGCGCAGCAATGTAGGAAATACGAAAACATTGAGCAGCATCATTATGGTCATTGCCGCTATAGCGTAATATATAAGTGGTTTTTTCGGGGTTTTTTGTTCTTGCATTTTTGATCTCCTCTAACCTTAGATGACATTTTATCTGCCTGCTAAATAATAACTTATAATCTCCGACAGAAGCGTAACAGGTTGTGAACAATTGTTAGCGGATTGTTAAGGATTAGACACAAGTGACAACTTGCCATAACTTGACGAATTGCCTGTAAGATGATAACATAATGCATGTCTGTGCCAAGTTATCACGGACGAGAACCTGCTGTGTATAAGCAGTCTTAATATTATCATAGTGATGTTTAAACGACAGTTGTTAGAGGATACCGCTCTGCTGGCCGGGGTGGTCTGATTTGTGCTGTCAAAAACAGGAGGAAGAGAATGAACACAACCGATATTCAGTTAATCAGAAACCATATGCAAGGTGAAACCTGTACTGCTGCCAGTCTGGAAAAATGGCATGACTGGAAGTGGCAGATGCGCCATGCTGTAAGAGATATTTCCATGGTTGAGAAGATTTTCGACCGGACCTTCGCACCTGAAATCAGAGCGAGAATCGAGAAGACTCTGGGTAAATTCCCAATGTCGATAACACCATATTACCTGTCACTGGTTGATCCCGATGACCTTGATAACGATCCCGTATTCAAGCAGGCTTTTCCCGATGAGCGTGAACTGCTGATCGCACCACATGATATGGCCGATCCGCTGGCAGAGGACAGGGATAGTCCGGTGCCGGGATTAACACATCGCTATCCTGATCGAGTGTTGCTGCATGTTAGCAATACCTGTGCCATGTATTGCCGCCATTGCACACGTAAACGTAAGGTTGGCGATAGAGATAGTATTCCCGATCGAGATCAGATTAGTCAGGGTATCGAGTATATCAGGCAAAATACCAATATCAGAGATGTTCTGCTCTCTGGCGGCGATCCTTTTATGTTGTCTGATGAGTATATTGATTGGATACTATCTGAGGTCACAGCAATTGAGCATGTTGAAGTTGTAAGAATTGGTACACGAACACCGGTTGTGCTTCCTTACAGAATTACTGATGAGCTTGTAGCTGTACTTGAGAAATATGAGAATCTCTGGATAAATACACATTTTAACCATCCACGTGAGATCACCGGTTCGGCGCGCAAGGCCCTGCGTAAATTGTGGAAAGCCGGCATCCCGCTTGGTAATCAGTCGGTTCTGCTTGCGGATATTAATGACTGTCCGCGTATCATGAAGCGCCTGGTGCAAATGTTGGTTAAGAACAGAGTAAGACCATACTATATTTATCAGTGCGATCTATCGGAAGGTCTTGAGCATTTCCGTACTTCGATCGGTAAGGGTATTGAGATTATGGAGAGCTTACGCGGTCATACCAGCGGTTTCGCGGTTCCGACATATGTTGTTGACGCGCCGGGCGGTGGCGGCAAGATTCCGGTCGCGCCGAATTATCTTATTTCCTGGTCGACAAACAAAGCTATACTACGTAATTTTGAAGGTGTTATCACAACATACCAAGAGCCGGATACTTACAAGCATAACTTCTGCAATCTGGACTGCGATAACTGCAATCTGCAGCTTAAGCTTGATAATTCCGATGAAACACAGGCTGTTGGTATCGAGAGATTGTTGTCAGATTATGATGAGATGATAACGCTTACACCTTCCTACCTGGAAGAAGAACAAGCACAGTAAACATATTTACCGGGAGAGAATTCAATGTTTGATCAGATAACTGTTTTTGAAGGTGGCACAATCCACCATGGTCCTAATAATAAACGCGTATATGTTATGAAGCTGCCGGAGGATAATGTACCGCGCTTCCTTGATAAAATTGAAATCCTTGCCGGCGCAAACGCCTATGAGAAGATTTTCGTCAAAACACCGCAATCGCTTGCTGATCTTCTTTTGCAGCGGGAATATGAATGTGAAGCGCGCGTGCCGGGATTTTACCGTAATGGTGAGGACTGTTGCTTCATGAGCAGGTTTTTGATTCCGGTGAGGCGGGAAGTCAGCGATGCTGTAATAATCGATGATGTACTTCAGACCGCTCGCGGCTGCGTACCTGCGCCGGCACCCAAATTACCGGACGATATGAAGATTCGCAGGACTGTTCCTGGTGATGCGCAGGCTATGGCCGAGGTTTATAAACAGGTGTTCGCGAGTTATCCGTTCCCGATTCATAACCCTGAATATCTTCGCGAAACCATGGCAGACAATATTATTTATCATGGAATATGGCAGAACGATAAGCTTGTAGCGCTTGCTTCTGCTGAGCTTGACCGTGCTGAACGCAATTCCGAAATGACAGATTTCGCTGTTCTGCCGGAGCAGCGTGGGCAGAAGCTGGGCAGTATACTGCTGGCAAGTCTTGAAGCAGATCTGCACAATAACGAAGATATTAAAACTCTCTATACTATTGCCAGAGCGGCATCACACGGAATGAACTGTACTTTTGCCAGAATGGGTTATAATTATGGTGGCAGACTGATTAACAATACTCAGATTGCCGGCAAGATTGAGTCCATGAATATATGGCACAAGGAGGCAGTTCTATAATATGAACCAGGCAGAAGTAAATATCGACCATGACGCGCTTATTGCCGGGACTTCGTCCGCTCTTCGCGATGCGGGGCGGATTATCCTGGCCGCGTCAGTCGAACGTAGTCAGATTGAGAAGAAGAGCGATAGTAATTATGTAACAGAAATTGATTATAGAGTTCAGGAGTTTCTGGCGGTAAGGCTTGAAGATATACTTCCGGGCAGCAAACTTATCGCGGAAGAGTCGCAGACCAATGAGTATGTGGTTGAGCTTCCGACCTGGATTCTTGATCCTGTAGATGGTACGACAAATTTGATTTTTGATTTCAAATTCTCGGCTATTTCGCTTGCTCTGTATCTTGATGGCAGGCCGACGCTTGGCTTCATCTATAATCCATATCTTGATGAGATGTTTATCGGACAGGTGGATGTAGGTGCCTGGCTGAACAGCCAGCCGATTAGTGTTTCACAAACGACTGATATGAAGCAAGCTCTGTTTGGTTTTGGAACAAATCCCTATGACAGAAGCGCCAGTGCGCAGACTTTTGCCATGATTAGTGATGTTTTCGCGGCTTCGATTGAGATTAGAAGAAGCGGCAGCGCGGCTCTTGACCTGGCTTATGTTGCCTGCGGCCGACTTGATGGCTTCTTCGAGCAGACACTGCAGCCATGGGACTATGCTGCCGGGACGATTATAGTAGAAGCAGCAGGTGGAATAGTCCGCGACTGGCAGGGACAGAAAATGCCCGATCTGCTGCGTCCGCGCGGTATAATCGCTGCCAGTGAAGCGTTGTTTGCTGATCTTGATGAAATACTTAGCCGTCATCGCTGACATACTGTTTACAAAAACTGCCGCTTCTGGTGCTATAATTGACTTGTAGCAGATAAGACATGTTCAAACTGTTGATTCATTTGACAAACTGACAGGAGGCGACAAAAATGCAGGATGTTAAGTCTTTTCTGGAAAAATCATTCAGCTTCGGCGTTGGGCTGGCTGCCTGGTCCCGTGAGAAAATCGAGGACGCTGTCGAGGAAATGGTTAAGAAGGGCGAGATCGCTCAGAAGGATGCCAGGGATTTTGCCAATGATCTGGTTAAAAAGGGTGAGTCACAGAGAGAGGAACTCTCCAAACTTATCCAGGAAGAAGTACGCAAGGCGGTAGACCAGATGGATCTGCCGCGCAGAGAAGATGTTATCGGTCGTGAGGAATTAGCTGCTATTGTGCGTGAGCAGGTGGAAGCCGCTCTTGGCAAGACAGACATTCAGGATTGACGGCCATGCCGAAACGATTGCATCTTAGGCGTTACCGGCAGATAATCCGGGTGTTCGCGCGTAATGGTTTTGGCATTATGCTTGAGCAGCTTGGCGTTTTTAATTATCTTAAGCTGCGCAAAACAGGGCATAATCGTTCTGGACAAGATGAACAGGCCGCGGACGGGCGCCATACAGTTGGCGAACGTCTGCGGCTGTCTTGTGAAGAACTGGGGCCGACTTTTGTCAAGATCGGCCAGATTTTAAGTACGCGTCCTGATATTCTGACTCCTGAGGTTTCGGCCGAGCTCAGCAAACTTCAGGATGCCGTTAACCCGTTTCCTTTTGATGAAGTAAAATGTGTGATTGAACAGGAATTTGGCGAGCCTCTTGTAGAGGTATTCGCTTCTATTGAGCGTGTGCCTCTGGCGTCGGCTTCTTTGTCACAAGTTCACAAAGCTATACTGCATACCGGCCAGGAGGTCGCGGTTAAGGTGCAGCGCCCTGGAATTCGTGATTGTATCAAGGTAGATCTGGAAATACTCCAAGATCTTGCGTCTTTTCTCAACCAACATACAAAATATGGCGAGGC
>JAQVJP010000075.1 GCA_028695145.1 Eubacteriales bacterium | reverse complement strand
CAAGCCTGGCAAAAGCTTGCTCTGCCTGTTTTATTGTTGTGTATTTCGCGATAATTTCATCTGACGGCTGTTTATTGATAAAACCCGGCTTTGCCCATTTGCGATCATTTTCATTCTCAGCATATCCAAGAATGAAGACAAAATCCTTGGATTCATTTGGCGCGAGAGTGACATTAAGCTGATGAGACGCTATCGGATACCAGCCACTGACTATTGTATCTTTGAGCTGGCCGGCAATTACGGCTTCAGGTTCATCCGGACCGTTGTACACCCCCATAAAAGCGTCACGGCTGGTTTCAAAATGGTCGATAGCGCTGTTTACATGGTAGAAGGCAAAATGGTTTCTGCGTTCACGATACTCGGTTTTATGATAAATAGTAGAGCCCGATACTTCTACTTCACCAGTATTCAGATTGCGTTGAAAATTGCGCGAGTCATCATCCGCGTTCCATAAACACCACTCAACATAAGAGAATAACTGTATGTTCTTGCTGCTGTTTGAGTTATTGGTCAGTTTAACCATCTGAATTTCGCAATTGTCCTCAAGTGGCACGAAATATAATAAATCTGCTTTTAGCCTGTTTTTCGTACCGCTGAAACGACTGTAACCAATTCCGTGCCTGCACTCATACTTATCGAGAGTGTTGCGTGTCGGTTGCCAACCAGGGTTCCATATCTCATCATCTTCGCGAATATAGAAATAGTGGCCGTTCGAATCATAAGGTACATTGTTGTAGCGATATCGTGTAAGTCTCAGCAGTTTCGCGTCTTTGTAGAAACAATAACCGCCGCAAGTGTTTGAAATAAGACGAAAAAACTCACCTGATCCGAGATAGTTGATCCAGGGCAGCGGTGTATCCGGTCTTGATATTACATATTCTCTTGCTGAATCGTCAAAATAACCAAACTTCATATTTTCTACTTCCATTCTGATATTAATGGCCTTAATGAGCTTAAGACCGCTTCGATACAAGCTACAATTATCGTAATTGCAGTTTCCTGACTCGAAACCGATTTAGAGTTTGGATAATATTTTGAGCGAAATGAGTAGAAATGACATAAATATCAAGCAGACTATGGTGATTATAGCAAGGTGCTGATTAAATTACAATCAGTATCTGAACTATATTTTTCTCACAATTTAATAAATACGAAACTGTTTCGTATAATGATATCGACACATGTCTATATAATAAAACGTTATATTATGCTTGCTGTTGTTATTTTATGCCTTTTTGTTGTGCATATGAACTAATTAATTGGCTATTTGCGAAATAAGATTGCGAAATAAAATAGCCTAAACTACAATATAGACAAAAGAAATCGATTTAGTAACGAGCAAAAATGAGCAGATTGACAAACGGAATACGAGTGCCAGCCGGGCGCGCAGTTGGCTGCAGTACTTGATAACATCGAATTCGAGTTAGTAAAGGAGAAGAGGAGGGATGAAAGAAGCAGTATCTCTCAAGGACATAGCAAAGATCTGTCAGGTATCTGTATCTACAGTCAGCAAGGCGCTGAATGACAGAGCGGATGTGGGCAGAGAAAAAAAGGAAGAAATTCAACGTGTCGCAAAAGAGCTTAATTATGTTCCTAACTTCATGGCCTCGACATTGCGAAGTAAAAAAACGCGAAACATTGGTGTTCTTCTTTCGGAATCTACAGGAACCAACTTGATGCACGAACATTTCGCCAGAATCCTCAACAGTTTCAAAGATACAGTCGAGGAACGCGGCTACTTCATCAGTTTTCTCAACGCGAATAATTCACCCAACCGACTTTCTTTTATGGAGCAGTGCAAGTACATGAACTTCGATGGCGTTTTCATGTTGTGTGCCGATTATCAAAAACCAGAAGTAAAAGAGCTTCTGGCCTCTAATATACCAATCGCCGCAGTTGACCATACGATGCCCAAGCATATTAATATTGCTTCGAATCAATATGGTGATATGCGCAGGCTGATGCAGCTGATTTACTACAGAGGTCATCGAAAAATCGCTTATATCCATGGAGAGAATAACGAAGTTACCACCGGACGTGTTAGTGCATACAAAACTTTTATGACAGAGCATAATCTGCCAATTCCAAGGGAGTATCTGTATACATGTCCTTATCGTGATTATGAGCGGGGCAGTGCCCTGACAAAAGCAGTATTGGCGCTGCCGAACAGACCTACATGTATCATCTATCCCGATGATCTGACGGCGGTCGGTGGACTCAATATGATGCAGGAATCGGGAATGGTTATTCCACGAGACGTTTCCATAGCCGGTTATGACGGGCTGAATCTTGTCAACATAGTTAGACCGAGAATAGCTACCATCAGACAGGATACTGTCTCGATGGGTATACAGGCTGGCAATAAGCTAATTAACAGAATAGAATTCCCCGATGCTACACCCGTAGCTGAAACAGTTACTGTTGATGGTATGGTCGAGCCTGGTGAATCTCTCGCTGTTATAAGTCATTCACGGCATCAATAAGAAAGAACAGAAAATCATAACTAAGCAACTGAATATTATTCAAAGCAAAAAAGTGAATAAGTTAATTAACAGACTGAAAGTGAGTCTGTAATTATAAAAATGAAGGAGGATTTTCACATGAAAAGAAGCAAGATTATACTTAGTCTAATACTAAGTATCGTAATGGCAATCAGTCTCCTGGCCGGCTGCGGCGGCAATGAGACAACAACCACAACTGCTGCTCCGGCAGACACTACTACCACAACTGCTGCTCCTGACGACACAGATGAAACTACAACAGGCGATGAGGGCGGCGATGGTTATGCCGGTGATCTTACTCTGATGCACTTCTCTACTTCTGAAGAATCAGAAGGTAACGGTGGTTCTGACGGTTTCCGTACTGTTATCGCCCAGTGGGAAGAAGCAAATCCTGATATCACACTGAAACAGACAGTTCTGGCCAATGATGAGTATAAAACTCAGGTCGCTACTCTGGCTTCAGCCGGTGATCTTCCCGACGTATTTCTGCTTCAGGGCATGAACACCAAGTCATGGGCTGAGCAGGGTCTGATCATGGATATGACAGATGTAATCAAAGATTCACCTCACTATGCTGATTATAATCAAGCCTATTTCACTCCTTTTACCGATGGTGACAAACTCTATGGTCTTCCTGTACTGACAGGTGGAACATGTACAGTTATCGTCTATGACAAGGCCGCGTGGGCTGAAGCTGGTTTCGAAGAATTCCCAAAAACATGGGATGAAGTAAAAGAAGCCAATGAATACTTCACAGCCAATGGTTACAAAGAGAGCATCGCTTTTGGTAACAGTGGTAAATGGCAGATGAATTCCTGCTTCCTGTCCACACTCGGCGATCGTTTCACCGGTCCGGAGTGGTTCCAGTCAATCATCGATAAGGGCGGAGCTGCTTTTACAGATGAGCCTTTTGTAGAAGCTCTTGACTACACAGGTATGCTCTTCCAGTCAGGCGTTTTCAATGATGACTTCAATGCTATCAATAACGAAGACGCAAGAGAATACTACATTTCAGGTGAGACACCGGCGTTTATCGGCGGTAACTGGGACGTCAGCTATATTGGCGCGACATTACTTGAAACAGATCCTGAGCTCTATGAGAATACCGGTTTCGCGGTTCTGCCGCAGCCTGAAGGTGCTACCGGCTCAGAAAACTCACAGAATATCGGTCTTGGCTACGCTGTAGCTATAAATTCTAAATTGGCCGAAGACGAGGCTAAACTGGCAGCGGCTATTGATCTGGCTTACTATGTAACAGGTCCTGAGTTCGCTTCATATGTAGCTGAGAACTATGCTCTTGGCGGTTTGACACAGGTTTCTAATGTTGACCTGAGCGCATTTGATCAGTTCACACAGGATTTCTACAACTACTCTTATGTTGATACCAATGCTTGTGAAATCTATGACTCATATGTCAGCCCGGCGGTCTGGGATGTTCTGAATACAGAGCTGCAAAACCTGACCAATGGTGATACAGATGGCGCCACAGTCGCACAGCTAACACAGGAAGCCTACGAGGCTAACTACTAAGACTAAGTTAACCATGAATTTCGTACCTGCCGGGCAGTCAGGAGATTGTCCGGCGGGTATGAAAATATTTTATTTACCTGCATCAAACCGAAGGGAGAATTGGGCTCCCTTTTTGCAGGCAATAAGGAGGCAGGCTTGTGCTTACGAGGAGACCCCCATTACGTATTCTGATCGGCTATCTGCTGATCCCCCTGGCATTATATGTTTTCGCAGTATTTATTCCATTGATAACGGCTGCTTTTTATAGCATGTTCGAATGGAAAGGCGGCCCGAACAAAACTTTTACCGGTATCGCGAATTATATCGCGCTGATTCAAGATAAAATCTTCTGGCTGTCATTTTCGCACAATCTCTATCTGATTCTCTTATGTGTTATCGGGCAAGTCGGTGTTGCTTTCGTTTTTGTTATGATGATCAATACCAGATTCGTGAAGCTCAAGAGCATTCACAGAACCTTCGGCTTCTTCCCGAGTACAATCGCTGCTGTATATGTAGGTTTCATCTGGCTGATGATATACGACAGCAGAAGAGGTATTCTCAACTGGTTTTTGGAATTGATTGGACGTGAAGATCTGACTCAGGTCTGGCTAAATAATACTGATCTTGTAATGACTCTGGTATCAATTCCGCTAATCTGGCAGTATATCGGCTATTATATGTTGATTTTGCTGTCAGCGACATCATCAATTGACAAAGAAATTTTCGAATCGGCTGAGCTTGATGGTGCTAACGCTTTTCAGCGTTCGATCCATATAGTCCTGCCGATGATTAAAAATACAGTTATTGTCTGTCTTGTGCTCTGCGTGTCAGGCAATATGAAGGCTTTTGACAATATATATGTTATGACTGCCGGTGGCCCGGGTAATAACTCGATGGTTCTGGCCATGTACGGTTACAAAGTATCTTTTGCCCAACAGAATATGGGCTATGGTAGTGCGATTTCTGTTGGAATATTTGTGCTTGGTCTGCTTGTTATCGGCGGCATGCAGCTTGTTTCCAACAAGTTGAGTAAGGATTAATATGGTGATTTGATATGGCAGAAAAAGTTTATGGTATGACAACCGGCAGAAGAGTCGGCAACGGTGTTTTGACAGTAGTTATGAATACCATTATGATCATATTTTCCTTGAGCTGTATTTTCCCGCTGGTTTGGATGTTTTACTCTTCGCTCAAGGTAAAAAGAGAGTTCAACGCTGACATCATCGGACTTCCGCCCAATCCGACTTTTGAAAACTACGCGAAGATTCTTACAAACAAGGATTATCACATTGCTGACTCGCTGATAAATAGCGTCAGAACCACAGCTTTGTCTGTAGCCTTGATACTTCTATTTGGTTTTGTAGTCGGGTATATTTTGGCTCGTGTTAAGTTCAGAGGCAATCGTGTGATCTGGATTATGCTGCTAATGGGCATGCTGATTCCTGTTCATTCATTATTGGTGCCAATCTATATCGTTTTCAATCGTACAGGTATGAATAATCAATGGTATACTTTGCTATTTCCTTATATAGCTTTTGGTATGCCAATCGCGGTTTTCCTAATTCATGGTTATCTAAAAGCTGTTCCCGTGGCGCTCGAAGAAGCGGCTTCAATTGATGGCAGTTCATTTTCTGGTACTCTCTTCAAAATTATTATGCCGATATGCAAACCGGTAATGGTAACTATAGCGATTATTCAGACCTTCGCATGCTGGAATGAGTTTTCTTTTGCCCTGGTCTTGTTAAGAGATGTAGGACTTCATACTGTTCCACTGGCGATGACTCAGTTTACGGGACAGTTCTCATCTGATTATCCCAAAATCATGTCAGCTATGTTGATTACTATGGCACCAATCGTAGTATTATATTTTGGTTTCAGTAAGAATATCATCAAGGGCATGGTCGCCGGTGTAGTAAAAGGCTGATAAATCAAATTTCAGGAGATTTTTTATATGAATCATCAAGAGTTGCGGGCGCTGCTCGCCGACATGTCACTTAAGGAAAAAATCGGGCAGCTGACGCAGCTTGATGCCAGTTTTTTCAGTCATGAAGGGCCTGTAACAGGTCCGGCCAGCGAGCTTGGTATTGATGAGGAGGATGCGTTTTTGTGCGGCAGCATACTCGGTGCGGTTGGCAGTGAACGAACTGCGCAACTGCAGCGTATGTGTATGGCTAAACAGCCGCATGGCATACCATTGCTGCTGATGGCGGATATTATTAATGGCTTTAAAACAATTTTCCCTATACCGCTTGCTCTTGGCTGCACATATGATCCGGATGCTCTAAGAACAGTTGGTGATATTATGGCACGCGAATCCGCAGCCACCGGATTGCATGTGACTTTTGCCCCGATGGTAGATCTGGTCAGAGACGCGCGTTGGGGTAGAGTTATGGAATCTACCGGTGAGGATCCCTGGCTTAATTCTCTTATGGCTGAGGCCATGGTTAGAGGGATTCAAGGTGGGGCTGAGGCGGCAAGGGCTTCCGAACTCAAGCTGGATAAGAAACATATAGGCGCTTGTACTAAGCATTTCGCCGCTTATGGCGCGCCGGTCGCGGGCAAGGAATACAACAATGTCGAATTGTCGATGCGCAGCCTGCTTGAGGATTATCTGCCTGCCTATCAGGCGGCGATTTCTGCCGGCAGTAGTATGATAATGACATCTTTTAATACACTTGACCGGATACCGGTTACAGCTAACAAATGGCTGCTGCGTAGTGTGCTGCGTGAGCAGATGGGCTTCGATGGTGTACTGATTTCAGATTGGAACGCCATCGGCGAATTAATCGAACATGGAGTTGCCGCGAATAGTCGTGAAGCTGCTCTTCTGGCTATAGAAGCCGGTGTGGATATGGATATGATGAGCGGCTGCTACATGCGTTCTCTAACCGAGCTTGTAGAGGACGGTAGTGTACCGGTGGCTCTTATTGACGAAGCTGTCTGGCGTATACTTGTTCTTAAAAACAGCCTAAATTTGTTTGAAGATCCCTTCGGTATTGCCGGTAAACAGTCTGAAGCAGAGCTGCTGCTCAATGATAAACATAAGCAGCTCGCTCGTAAAATCGCTGCCGACAGTTTCGTCTTGCTGAAAAATGACAAGCAGGCGCTACCACTTAAAAACCAAGAACAGGTGGCCTGGATAGGACCTTATACCGATGAGAAAAATACGCTTGGCGCCTGGAGTTTTTTCGGTGAGAAACAATATACCACCACTATCAGGGAAGCGCTTGAGGAACGTGGGCTCAAACCAGATATAGCCGCTGGTTGCGGCATTTTGAATCCCGGGCAGACAGTCTATGGCTTCAGATATTCAACGAAAAATGAGATGACTGCCGATCAGACACAAGAGCTAATAGATCAGGCGGTTCAGGTGGCTTGCGGTAAGGATAAAGTAGTGCTTGCTCTTGGTGAGGTTAATATTCAAACAGGTGAGGGCGGCAGCCGTGCCGATATTACCATACCCGCTGTGCAGCAGCGCTTGTTTGACGCGATATACGCGGTTAATCAGAATATCATCACTCTGATATTCGCCGGGCGTCCGCTTGATATAAGAAGTATCAACGAACAATCTCAGGCTGTACTCTATGTCTGGATGCCGGGCACTGAAGCAGGGGGCGCTATTGTCGATGTCCTCTACGGCGATGTCAATCCACAGGGCCGTCTATCGATGTCGCTGCCATACAGTGTCGGACAGGTGCCTGTCTATTATAGCGAACTGCGTACCGGCAGGCATACAGAAGATGGCAGCGAACCCGGGAACCGTTTCTTGACAAAATACGCTGACATCCCGAACAACCCGCTCTACCCCTTCGGCTATGGCTTAAGTTATACAGATTTCTCAATATCGCCTGTCAGCTTGAGCTCTGATAAGCTAACTTCAGAAGGATCTATCACAGCAGCAGTAACAATAAAAAACACCGGCAAAAGCTCCGGTGTCGCGACTGTACAGCTCTATATTACCGATGAGCTTGCCAACGTAGCCAGACCATTGCGAGAGCTGAAAGGGATAAAAAAGATTAAGCTTGAATCAGGTCAGGAAGAGCGTGTGACTTATACCATTGACAGTAACATGCTGCGCTTCTACGATATCAATATGAAGTATCAGACACAGCAAGGCTGGTTTACCGTTTGGATAGGTGATAACAGCCAAACGCGAAACAGTGCCCGTTTTGAATTGATCTAAGCTTGCCGGTGCTGCCGGAGGAGCCAAAAAATTATCGGAGGTATCTACCGTGAAATTTACTGAAGGTTTCTGGTTAAGAAGTGAACAGGCAAACGCGCTCTATGCTTCTTGTGCGTACGAGCTCGAGCGTATTGAAGGTGGCATGCGAATTCTGGCGCCAACCGCTCGTATCGATTCGCGTGGCGCGACACTCAATTTACCAACTATTACACTTGAGTTCAGAGCAACCGGCAGAAATGCGGTAACAATCAGATCGTGGCATTTTGCCGGGTATGATACAAATCTGCCGCGTTTTGAAACTAATGAAGACAAGCGCGAAGTTGAAGTGAACGAAACATCATCCGAATTTGTTATGAGCTTCGACGATCTCACAATCACAGTGGTAAAAGACCCGTTCAGTTATCGTTTCGAAGCTAACGGTAAAATCATCACTGAGTGCGGTTTTAGAAATCTCGGTTATATGCGCTGGAATCGTCAGCCTTCAACTATGCTGCCGCAGGCAAATTATCTTGATGAGACCCGTTGCGAACCGTATATGCTGACGGAGTTGTCGGTCGGAGCGGAAGAGAGTATATATGGCTTCGGCGAGCGGTTCACGGCTTTTGCCAAAAATGGACAGACCGTACAGACCTGGAATGAAGACGGCGGCACTGCTTCTGATATCGCTTATAAGTCAATACCTTTTTATATGAGCAATCGCGGCTATGGTGTTTTTGTTAATAACACGGGTAATGTTTCCTTCGAAGTCGCCAGTGAGAAGGTAGGTTATGTAGGTTTTTCGGTTCCGGGCGAATCGCTTGAATATACATTTTTCTATGGTCCTGACCTTCACGATGTGCTGCGAGGGTATACTGACATGACCGGAAAACCGGCGCTGCCGCCTGCCTGGTCATTTGGCCTGTGGTTATCGACTTCTTTTACTACTGATTATGATGAAGAAACAACGAGTTCATTTATTCAGGGCATGGCCGAGCGTGATATACCGCTTAGTGTTTTCCATTTTGACTGTTTCTGGATGCGCGAGTTCCGTTGGTGCGATTTCGAGTGGGATGAGCGTGTTTTCCCTGATACAAAAGGTATGCTGCAGCGCTACAAGGATAAAGGGTTAAAAATCTGCGTTTGGATTAATCCGTATATCGCGCAGAATACTGAACTCTTCCGCGAGGGTATGCGAGAGGGTTATTTGCTTATGCGTGCCGATGGCCGCGGAGTCTGGCAGACAGATAACTGGCAGGCGGGGATGGCGGTGGTTGACTTCAGCAATCCGGCAGCTTGCGCCTGGTATCAGAGACAACTGAAGAGATTATTGGATCTGGGCGTCGATTGTTTCAAAACTGATTTTGGCGAGAGAATTCCTGTTAATGTTTCTTATTCTGATGGCAGCGACCCGGTTGCTATGCATAATTATTATACTTATCTTTATAATAAATGTGTGTTCGATCTGTTGAAACAAGAGCGGGGAGAGGGTGATGCGGTTCTGTTCGCTCGCAGCGCTACTGCCGGTTCACAGCAGTTCCCGGTTCACTGGGGTGGTGATTGCATGGCTACTTATCCCTCGATGGCAGAGACTCTGCGTGGTGGTTTGTCTTTTGCTATGAGCGGTTTCTCTTTCTGGAGTCATGATATATCCGGTTTTGAAAGCACGGCTACGCCTGATCTCTATAAGCGCTGGGCGGCTTTTGGTCTTCTGTCGACACATAGTCGTTTGCATGGTTCTACAAGCTATCGTGTGCCCTGGTTGTTTGACGAAGAAGCAAATGAAGTTGTAAGATCTTTTACCAGGCTTAAATGCCGGTTGATGCCTTATTTATACTCAAAATCGGTCGAAGCACATCGAGAGGGTATCCCTGTTATGCGGCCGATGGTTCTTGAATTTACGGAGGATCCCGCTGTCCGTTATCTTGATTTGCAATACATGCTTGGTGACGCGTTGCTTGTGGCGCCGGTGTTTAATGATGACAGTAGAGTTCGTTTCTATCTGCCGGAGGGTCGTTGGACTGATTTGCTCAGTGGACAGGTACGAGATGGTGGCCGCTGGTTTGAGGCTGAATATGATTATTTCTCGCTGCCATTATATGTGCGTGAAAATAGTCTGCTGCCTGTTGGCAATGTAGAAGACAGACCCGATTATGACTTCGCTAATGACCTTGAATTGCACTACTATCTGCCTTCTAATAACGGCTTGGCAGTTTGTTCGATTGTTGATAAGCAAGGTTTGCTTATAACGGAAGTAAGTGCCGAACGTACAGGTAATAAAATCAAGCTGAGCGGATTGCTGCCTGATGCAGGGTGGAAGATTGTACTGCATGATCGCGTATCAGACACTATGGTAATTAATGTTGATAAATCAGAGGTGGAAGTAGAATTGTAAAACAAGCGTCTGGGAGGAATTCCTGTGAAAATCACAATTATCGGTGCCGGCAGCAGCTATACGCCTGAGCTGATCGAAGGATTGATCAATCGCCAAGACGCGCTTGGTTTGATAGAACTTGCTCTTGTCGATATAGATCAGGGAATGAATAAGCTTGAAATAATAGACAAACTTACCCGCCGTATGTTTGATCAGGTCGGGAAGAGTATTGTGATAAATTCAGGTGTTGATCGAAGAGCAGCTCTGGTCGGCAGTGACTATGTTATTACACAGATCAGGGTTGGCGGTCTTGCTGCCAGGGCGCTTGATGAGAGGATTCCCACAGAACATGGCGTGTTGGGGCAAGAAACAACAGGTGCCGGCGGCATGGCAAAAGCTCTGCGCACGATTCCGGTTATTCTTGATATTGCCAAGGATATGGAAGAGCTCTGTCCTGATGCCTGGCTGATTAATTTCACAAATCCGTCGGGCATGGTTACCGAAGCAGTTCTGAAGAATTTTGGAATACGCTGTCTGGGGCTCTGTAACGCACCGATGAATATGTACCGCTCACTTGTCAATTTTCTTAAACTTGAACCGGCACAAGTTCAGGTTCGCTATCTGGGGCTCAATCATTTGAGCTGGATCAGCAGAATTTGGATTGATGGTCGTGATAAAACCGATGAACTCTATGAAAATAACGACTTGATTGCTCATATCGCTGAGAGTCTGGGACCTGAGCCGGTCAATCGTGAGATTGTCCGGACAAGTAAACTGATTCCTTCATATTATTTGAAATATTTTTATCACCCATCTGCTCAAATCGCAACAGATCAGCAAGCTCTAGCTGATGGCCGTGGAACCAGAGCTGTTCAGGTTGGTCAGGTTGAACAGGATTTGTTCCAAATATACGCTGATGAGGCAACTGATACCAAGCCGGAGCAGCTGTCTATGCGCGGCGGTGCCTGGTATTCTGAGGCTGCGTTATCACTGATTCAGAGCCTCGAGCTTGATGAAGGCAAGATGCATATAGTCAATGTTTTGAATAATGGGGCTATAGACGATTTGCCGGATGATTGTGTTATTGAGACAAATTGTTTCGTTGACAAAACTGGGGCTAAACCGCTTGCGGCCGGAAG
>JAQVJP010000074.1 GCA_028695145.1 Eubacteriales bacterium | reverse complement strand
TGGCGGTAGTTCTTGTTCTTATCTTACTACCGGCAAAAGTCGTCTCCCCCGGCAGCAGTCCGAGGCCTCGGCTGCTGCCCCCTTGTTCAACATGATCCGGATCATGCAGATATTGGCCAAGCATCTGATAGCCGCCACAAATGCCAACTATCGGCACAGCCTTAGATGCGACTCCTCCGGCTAATCCAATAGTGGCTGAAACCGCCCCAGCTGCTTCTCCCATGGCCGCAGCCAGAATAGAGTCGGCCAGTCCTGTTTCACGCAGCCAGTTCAGATCTGCTTGTGTGTTTTTGCTGCCCGGCAGAATTATCAGATCGGGATTGCCGAGCCCGGCTGTTTTATGAACATAGCGCAGATGTACACCCGGTATCTGACTGAATATATTGAAGTCGGTAAAATTTGATATTCTCGGCAGCCTGATGACAGCGATATCCAGTTTTTTCTCTGCCGGCATGGCAGTCTGTTTGAGTCTGTCGGATTCTCCGTCCTCATCGTCAAGATCAAGATCGATCATAGGTATTACACCGACTACAGGGATGCCGGTCAGGTCTTCAAGCATTTTCAGTCCCGGTTTGAGAATTTCAACATCGCCGCGAAATTTGTTTATAATCAGGCCGCGTACTCTGCTGCGTTCTTCAGGTTCGAGCATGGCCAGGGTACCGTAGAGCGAGGCAAAAACGCCGCCGCGATCGATATCACCTATTAGAAGAACCGGTGCGTCAACCATTTTTGCCATGCCCATATTGACTATATCCTGTTGTTTGAGATTAATTTCCGCCGGGCTGCCGGCTCCTTCTATGACTATATAGTCTTGTCCCGTGGAATTCTTACTGTATGCCTGTAGAATCTCAGGTATAAGCTGTTTTTTCATACGGAAGTATTCCGCTGCACGATACTGACCGCGAACTTCACCATGAACAATTAGCTGTGAACCGGTATTGCTTGTCGGCTTCAGCAGTATAGGGTTCATCGAAACATCAGGTTCAAGGCCACAGGCCTGAGCCTGTAGAACCTGAGCGCGTCCCATTTCCAGCCCATCGAGTGTGATGTAAGAGTTTAGTGCCATGTTTTGAGATTTGAAGGGGGCAGTCTTAAATCCATCCTGTGTAAAAATACGACACAAACCCGCAGTAATTAGACTTTTGCCGGAGGATGACATTGTACCCTGTATCATCAGAGGCTTAGCCGTGTTGTTACAGGCTTCCTGTTTGAGATTGTATTCGCGGCATTTGGCCAACCATGATCGTACCATGTCAGGATTACTATAGAAATGTATATGTGAATAGGATATCCAATAATTATCACTATGGTGACAATCGGTCCATTTGCGGCCGCCGGGTTTGGTGATTTCGCAGGAGCTGCCGGCTGCCGAGCTTGCGGAATAGTGAAACTCATGAGCTCTGATCTTGGTGCCGGCTGGACCCATCAAACCATTATGCAGCAGTGTTATCGTCTGATAGCCGAAGTTCTGCAGCCTTGTGGTCATACGAACTTCAAGTGGCAGAACACCGCACATTTCATGTAATTCACCATCCATATCGGCAACCGCTTCACTCATATAGAGCAGCCCGCCACATTCGGCTACAGTCGGCAAGCCGCTTAATACGGCCTCGCGGATCTGGCTGCGCAGTGTCTCGTTGGCGGCAAGTTTTTCCGCATGCAGCTCGGGATAGCCGCCGCCGATATAGAGTCCATCAAGCGCAGGCGGCAGTGTATTATCAGCCAGCGGGCTGAAAAAAACAAGCTGGGCACCCAGACGTCTGAGCAGGTTCAGATTCTCTTCATAGTAGAAACTAAATGCTGCGTCTCTGGCAACGCCGATGCGGCAGGTTCTGCCTGTAGATTCAATCGCTGCCGATTCTTGTGCCGAAGCCATCTGTTCTTGATAAACAGCGCCATCATTCGCGATTTGCTGCAGTAATTCGAGATCTATAGATTCTGTCGCTGCTGCCGCCAGCTTATCAATCTTCGAAGCTAATTGATCATCTTCCATTGCCTGAACAAGGCCAAGATGGCGGCTCTTAAGCTCGCAATCAGTCATCTCCGGCATAAACCCGAGAACTTGTATTCGGCATTTGTCTTCAATCAGCGGCTTAAGGTAGCTGAAGCCGCCGGCCGATACTCTATTGAGAATAACACCTCTGATTTTATTGCCGGTTTGCCGGTGGAAATTGATATAGCCTTCAATCATGGCACAGATCGAGAGCGCAAGACCCGATCCGTCAATCAGCAGCACAATCGGCAGATCAAGTATATTGGCCAGAAGCGCGCTGCTGCCTTCAAGACTATCACCCAGTCCGTCATATAGGCCCATTACTCCTTCAACAAGCGCCAGGTCAGGTTGTTTGCCATTATCATCAGGCCGCATATTTTGAGCGAAAATCTGCTTAATCGCAGCCGGCTCAAGTAACCAGCTATCCAGATTATGGCTTCGTTCGCCACCGGCCAACATATGAAACATAGGATCGATATAGTCAGGACCGGTTTTAAATGGTCTGACGCTGCGTCCGCTGCGTTTGAGCGCAGCCAGCAGAGCCATGGTGATAGTAGTTTTACCGCAGCCACTGCCTGTTCCGGCCAGCATTACAGCTGGTACTCTCCCGTTGCAGGCGTGTACAATCTCATCGACACCGGCAAAAGTCCGGGTCCAGTTCAACTGCTGTTGTGGTCTACCGATTACCAGCAAACGAACATTCTCGTTAGCCGCGGCAGCGGCTTTTGCCAGGAAGCCGGATTGATCACCGCCATCCTTCGTGATCAGTAATTTAATATTATATCGTCTTAGTGTAGCCTGATTAAGTTCAGTGCTAAAAGGCCCCTGCCAGGCAATGATATGATCAGTTTTGATCCCTGCTTCCCGGCAGGAAGCGATTGCGTCGGCAACCGGCAGGACGCGCACATAAACACGTTCACTAAAATCACTGATACCTGCAGAGTAGACGGCAAGATCTTTGCTGCCGGTAGTTAGAAGAATATTACCGGCAGATCTGTTGGCTGCAGCGATCGCTTGTTCAGGACTGTCAACAATCTCAATGTCCACGGATTCGGGTACAAGGTTATTGTTTTCTTGTAGGCCGTCGAGCTGCCCTGACCGGTTGAGTCGCCAGCAGGGAATTACGAGTTTCTCACAGGCCTGCATCAGCTGTCGCGAAACTTCTGCCGCATATGGATGGCTGCAGTCGATAACCAGCTCTATCTCACGAGTTCTCATGAGTTTGGCAAAACCATCGGCATCAAGACGCCCGGTATGTATAGTCAGTCTATCAGCAAGATGGTCAATCGCTGCGGCACCGGCAGTACCGGCAACACAAACGTCAATAGTAAAACGCTTATGTCCCGCACCGTCACAGCTTAGTTCTTCAAGAAGTTTCCTGCCGTCAGCCGTTCCACCAATAACAAGAATTTTCATACAGTCTGCAGCTCCGTTATCCGGTCGGCAAGAATCTGTGCCAGAAGTGGATCCGCGCCAATATGACGTCCGAGTTTAAGACTGAGCCCCGGCAGCTCTTTTTCAAGTGCTGTGCATTCAGCAGGAATATCTTGAGTTACGTGTACACCGTCAAATATGAACATCGGCACCAAAGCGATTTTTCTTACACCTTCGGCATATAGACGCTTAACCTCACTGCCAAGTCCAGGCTCGGCCAGCTGCAGGTAGGCAACACTCAGTTTCATATCAGTATATTGATCTCGTGTGTTCAGCTGTCTGAGCAGTTGGTCCATAACTTCGGTTGTTTCCTTGCGTACACTACCATGTGCCAGAATAATTGTTGCGTCCATTTTAATTTCCTCCTATTTAAGTTCACTTATGGATGATCTAATTGCCCGCTTGATATGATTAATATCCTCCGGTTGATGTGCCGCGCTGATAAACCAGGCTTCAAACATCGAGGGCGGCAGATAAACGCCGCGATTAAGCATTCGCGCGTAGAAATCTGTGTACATAGTTCGATCGGCGCTCTGTGCCTGCACATCGTTAGTGACAGAGCCGGTTCCGAAAAAGACACTGAGCAGAGAACCACAGCGATTAACCGTCAGAAGAGTACCGGTTTCCCGGCCGGTCTCATTTATACAAACTTCTATCTCTTTGGCTTTTTGCTCAAGCTGTTCATAAATCCACGGCTGTTCCAGTAATCTTGTGAGAGCAGCACGTCCGGCAGCAACTGCGAGGGGATTGCCGGAGAGTGTACCGGCCTGATAAACAGGCCCTACAGGAGCAAGCATACTCATTATGTCTCTGCGCCCGCCAACTGCCCCTACCGGCAGACCACCACCGATAATTTTGCCAAGAACTGTAAGATCGGGATTGATGGCAAAATATCCCTGCGCTCCGGATGCCGACAGACGGAAGCCGGTGATTACTTCATCAAATATCAACAGAGAATCATGCTTGATGGTCAGGTCACGCAACAGCTGCAGATAACCAGGCTGCGGTGGAACCACGCCCATATTAGCTGCTGCCGGTTCAATTATCACGGCAGCGATCTTATCACCCATTTGCGCAAATAGATCTCTGAGACCTGTCTGATCGTTATATGTCAGGCGCAAAGTCAATGCCGCATATGCCTCGGGAACACCTGCACTATCCGGGATTCCACCGGTCATCAGACCAGAACCGGCCTGAATCAACATTGCGTCTGTATGACCATGGTAGCATCCATCCATCTTCACAATATAATCTCTTCCGGTATAGGCACGCGCCAGACGAATTGCCGTCATAACCGCCTCAGTTCCGGAGTTGACGAGTCTTACCTGCTCTACTGATTTGATTTGACCGCAGATGAGCTTAGCCAGTTCAACCTCACCACCGGTCGGCGCACCATAAGACATACCAGTCTCCGCGGCCTGTTTGACGGCTTCGACAATATGAGCCTCCCCATGACCAAGTATCATCGGCCCCCATGAACCAACCATATCAATACGTTCTACCCCATCGGCATCCCATATACGACAGCCCTGCGCTCGCGTGATAAAACGCGGGGTCTGGTTGACCGATTTGCATGCGCGAACCGGACTATTGACACCACCGGGGATATATTCGGAGGCCTCCGCAAATAGCTGTTGAGACCTTGTCGCTTCTGCTGATTTAAAATTCATTTCTGTTTCTGGGTTATCAAGCATTAACTTACCTCGCTTTCCTTACCTGTTCAAAAACTCTTCTTCTATTCTGTATTCTGAACAGCAATTGCTGTCTGCTGCCAACAAGAGTGAAAATAATTACCTCCTGCCGGGAAGCCGGAATCATAAATTATCAACTATTGCCTGCAGCAGCGCTTCAGCAGATGCCTCAGCAGCCTGAGAACAAACGGTGAAACCGGCCTCTTCACAAGCAGCCGTCGTTACCGGGCCGATACTGAAAACTGATGGCATCATGCGCAGAAACTCAGCCCGCTCGTCAACATCAAGCTGTTCAATTCCTGCACTGCAAGCTCTGACAGCCGAACCACTGGCAAAAGTTATCGCGTCCGATTCTGGCAGAAGCTGTATAAGTGCTTCAAGGTGCGCCTGACTGATAACAGTCTCATAAGCTGCTACTCTGTCATATGAGATCCCGCGGACTTCCAGAGACTTGGCTACTGTATACGAAGATTCAGCCGCACCAAAAAGCATCACCTTGGCCGCATCTTCGATCATAGGTACCAGTTCCGCCGCCAACTGTTCTGAAGTGTAAACAGAAGGAATGAAGTCCACCTGAAGACCGAAACTGTTCAGAGTTTTCGCGGTAGTACGTCCGATAGCGGCAATTTTGCAGCCACCAAGTGAGCGGATATCTCTGCCTGCGGCACTTATGGAATCAATCAGTGTTCTGACGCCGTTTTCACTTGTCAGTACCAGCCAATCTGTCTTGCCTGCTGACAGCTTACGGACAGCGGCTCGGACATCGGGACTGTTCTTACGGTCTCTTATCTCAATCAAGCTAAGCTCTACAGCTTCTCCGCCAAGTGCCTCGATCATACGGGCAAGACGTGACGGATCCGCGCCGCTTCTGGTTCTTGTAATGAGAATACGTTTGCCGGCAAGCGGACCTGTCTCAAACCAGCTAAGCTGATCGGCAAGATTAACCACCGGACCGATCACAGTCAAGGCCGGTGTTTGCAGCTTAGCGGCAGCAACCTGATCACAGAGATTAGCTATCTGTGATCTGACAACCCGCTGTCCGGAGGTAGTACCACAGCTGATCGTTGCCGCGTCGGTCTGTGGATGTTTGCCGGCAGCTATAAGTCCATTTATTAGATACGGCAGGGTTCTCAGTCCCATTAAGCAGATAAGCGTACCGTCAAGAGAAGCCAGCTGGGCGAAGTCAAACTCAGGCACATCCTGTCCGGTCTTGTCCTGGCCTGTGATCACATGAAAAGCAGCGGAAACGCCGCGATGAGTTACCGGAATACCGGCATATAATGGAACAGCAGTTGCCGAGCTGATACCCGGTACAATCTCAAACCTCTGTCCGCCAGCCCGCAGAGCCGCAGCTTCTTCGCCACCTCTGCCAAAAACAAAAGGATCTCCGCCTTTTAGCCTGACTACATTAAGACCCTGACGTGCCAGTCTGACCAGCAGCTGATTTATATCCTCCTGCTTCATCGTATGGCGGCCGGCGCTTTTGCCAACATATATCAGTTTGGCATCTGAGCGTGCCATACCCAGAAGTGATGGCGCGGCTAACCTGTCATATACAACAACATCAGCTGTACTCAGACATTCAGCACCGCGCAGCGTTATCAGTTCACGTCTGCCGGGGCCGGCACCGACAAGTACTACCCTGCCCCGCGGCAGACCGGCCGCCCAGCTCTTCGCATAATCGGCACACTCATCCGGGTCAAACAAACCGTCGCGCGTCAATTTGACGGCCGCGGAGAAATGATAAGCACGAGCCAGTGCCGGATCGCCGACACCTGCGTCGATTTCCGCGTTTTGCGCCGGCCTGCAGTCAAGTACACGCATAATCAGCTGAGGAGGATCAGTCTCGACTGCAGCCATTAAGGCCAGCGGTGCATTGCAGCCACTATCAAAAACCCTGACAAAAGACCTTTCGCTGAGAAGAATCGCTTCTGCCTGAGGGTCATGAACACCTGCACGCAGAAGATCAATAATCCGGTGATCCTCTGCTCTTGCCTCAACCGCCATTATTCCCTGTCCTGCAGCCGGCAGCATCTGTTCAAGACTGAGCCGACGATAATACAGTTTCTGGTCATTGGCAGCGATAGTACCTTGTTCGGATTGATCATCAATAAGACCAAGCCGTTCCAGGCCGGCAGCTGCCAGAATCAAAGCATCGTATTGTCCCGAGGCCAGTTTATTCAGCCTGGTCTGGACATTTCCCCTGACAGGTTTAATCTCACTTGCCGGCCAGACGCGAAGTGCCTGAATCTCACGTCGCAGACTGCTCGTACCGATCACACCACCACAGAAGTCCGGTGCAAGCGAAACGACAACATCGCGAGGATCAGCACGTTTGCTAACAGCCGCGATCGTCAAACCCTCCGGCAGTCGCATCGGCATATCTTTTGCACTATGGATCGCGATATCTATATTCCCGGCCAACAGCTGATCCTCGAGTTCATTGATAAAAACGCCCTTGCCGCCAAGTTTTTCCAGCTGTATATCCAGCCGTTTATCTCCCTCAGTTACAATCGGTACTATCTCAAATTCAAGATCAGGTTTATAACTTATTAGCGCTTCCTGTACCATACGGGTCTGCGCCATAGCCAGAGCGCTCTTCCTGGTACCGATTCTGATTCTGCCTGTTTTGTTATCTCTAATCATTCTCAGTCCCCCTCAATCTTATAACCACGTGGGGTTATCATCACATCATTTTCGATATAGGTCTGCGAATTGCCGATAAGAACAACACTGAACATATTTACTTCTTCCTGATCAAGCTTCTTCAGCGTCGTTAGAGTTTTGTTCTGCCCCGGACGTCCGGCATGGGTGACAATTCCAGCCGGCACATTCTCATCCCGGTATTTACTGATAAGGCTAACTGCCATACTGAGGTGATCACGTCTCTTCATGCTCGCCGGGTTATAGAGACAAATCACAAAATCAGCCCTGGCCGCGGCCTCGATTCTGTCCGCGATCAGATCAAGCGGTGTTAACAGATCACTTAAACTGATCACAGCAAAATCATGCATCAACGGAGCGCCAAGCAGAGCGGCCGCGGCGCCTGCGGCGGTCACTCCCGGCACGACCTCCCATGTAATCTTATGCTCATAAGAGAGCTTATGCATCAGCTGCAGTAAAATGCCCGACATGCCATAAATACCACTATCTCCGCTTGATACAAGCGCGACAGCATTTCCTTGTGCCGCAAGTTCAAGGGCTTGCCGGCAGCGTTCAGTCTCCTGCCGCATACCTGAAGAAACAAAATTATATCCCGGCAAAAGCGGACGCAGCAGCTCGATATAAGTTTTGTAACCGACAATATAGTCCGCCTTGCTCAGTGCATTGTAAGCCTGATGCGTCATCTGACTATGTGAACCCGGGCCAAAACCAACTATTGATATATGTCCCTGCCGGCTATTCCTGTCACGTCTTACGCCCAGAGCCTTATGCCCGAAGCCACGTTCCATACAGCGCAGAAAAACATCAAGCTCTTCGCTGCTAACCTGATCACGCACATTGTAAATCAGATAGCGCATAAGATCGGCAGGTTTATAGAAGTCTGACAATCTGCCGGTCTGCGCCAGCATATTTTCGATATCCTCATGCCCAAGACGCATCAGTCTACGCTTCTCATACTCATCTGCCAAACGTTCAATAATATCTTCGGCATGAGCCGCACCGGCGGCACGAAGCTCATTGTTAGCCGCGGCGGCGGCTTTTACCTGTTCCAATCTGATTAACTCAGATCCTGGAATCTTCGACAGTCCATCATCAAGATCGAAGGGCATAGCCAGATCGACAAATACTCTCGGATGATCACTGGTACAAGCGGCACGACAGAGATCCTCACGCAGTGTCAGATGAGGGCTGCGCGTCGCGCTGAATATTAGATCTGCCTCGTTGGCATATTTATATCTCTCCCGATAATCGACAAGTTCAAGTTCCGTGCAGGAACGACGCAACTGGCTGAGTGAGGCGCAATGACTGCGACAGGTGGCCGCGATTCGTATCTGTCCGGCATAACGGGAAATCAGGTTGCGGATAACAATATGGCCTGTATGACCACTCGCACCGATTACAAGCACACGCAGAACCCTGTCTCTTGTCGACTGTATCGCTCTTGTTCTTTCCATGCTAAGTTGCACCGCCAGTGCCGGCACCGACCAGGGTGTTCCGGACAAACAAGTTTGGGAACGAACATCAGAAGCGCATTTCTGCACAGCCTGAAACAGCGTTTCAAGCTGCTTGCCGACATGACCGGCGGATTTTGCCTGAGCATAGGCTTCTCTGATTTGGCCTTGAATCTGATCCTCGCCCAGAAGTGCCGAGTCAAGCCCGCATGCTACACGCATCAGATGCCTGGTTAGAATCCCGGCACTGTAGACATTACACATTTCCTTGATTTTTGCCTGTGGGAAACTCAAGTAATCAGCGGTGAACGTCTGAAGCCGGTTTATTACAATATGGTCCACAGGAACATCAACGGCACAATAAATTTCTGTTCTATTGCAGGTGGAGAGTACAAAACATTCGCGAGCATGACCGGTCGATAGCAAGGTCGCCTCGAATTTTGTCTTCTCGTCACTGGAAAAAGCCAGGCAGCTGCGATTAGCGTCATCTACTGTATGATGGCTGAAGCTGAGAGCTATCAGATTCAGCTGTTTTACATTCACATGTTCAGTCATTGTTGTTCCATCCTTATCTACTGCCTGAAGTATCAGGCAGTCTGATTTCTGTCTTCGATCCGGCAAGTGCCAGTGTTATGCCGGGATATTTGCTCTTCGCTATCAAGGCTCTATCGGTACCGGCCGCCTTACAAGCTGCCGGCTCGGCAACTGCAGGTATACCTGTTTGTTGTCGCACAAACTCAGAACCGGGGATAGTTCGTGCTAACTCCGCCAGCTGCGACGTCTCATAAACTTCTACCGGTAATTGCCAGAGATCCGCCAACCGCCTGATCGCAGGTTCTTCAGCCTTAAGGCTGATTGTCGCAAGACCGGCCAGTGCCAGCTTACTTATATTGTTCGCAAGTAGGAATCTCTCTGCCGCTTCAACAAGTCTCTCCGCTTCGATATTCTTCCTGCAGCCGATGCCAAGCCAGAGCACCGGCGGGTGCAAATGAACTGTCAGTTTCTGCCGCATGTGATTCTGGCAAATTTGCTTATGCAGCTGCTCGGTATCGAGAATACTGATAAGTATGTTTATCTCTTTTTCCGGTGTATCTGATTCGGTCACTGTCGACTGTAAATACTGCTGCCAGGCTTGTTGAGCTTGTGCTAAATCATTCCAAGCCAACTCAGTAACACTGAAGGCCGAGTTTCTTCCGGTTGTCCATCTATTGTAAGAAAACAAATTTTCATCAATCGCGAGTCTGACCGGAATCCCTCCAAGCATGCCTGCGGCCAGATGTTTATAATCATCAGCGGATGCCCCCACAAGTCCGTTTTCATATGCCCAGCTGTCCCAAGCCGGCAGCCCGCGGACATCTGTAGCGGTCGTAATTACGGCCTTGCCGCCGAGAAAACGAGCGATTTTCAGACTCAGATTATTAGCGCCACCGATATGGCCGCCAAGTAGTGGGATCACAAACTGTCCTTGCTGATCAAGTACAATCACCGCCGGATCACTTGTTTTACTTCTAAGCCATGGTGCGACAGTCCGGACAGCTATACCCGTTGCCATAATCATAATCAGTGCGTCCGCTGTCAGAAAATCATGCTGTCGTACCGGCCATCCTGATAGCTCGCCACCGAACTCCTGATGGATTTTACGTGCCAGAGCCTCAGCCTCTTGCGTCAGATAATAGTAATAATACTTACACATCCTCAGAGCCCTGCCGCCAGCCATGAGTGAAATTCTTGTCATAGAGTTTAGACAAACTATAATCATCGCCGAGAACTTGTCCAACGATGACCAGAGCCATTCTGCTGATTCCTGCCTGAGCTACCTGTTCAGAGATGTCACACAATGTCCCTCGAACTATTTTTTGATCAGGCCAGGATGCTCTGTAAACAACTGCCGCAGGTGTGGCCGGTTTATATCCGCCGGCAATGAGCTCATCTGTTAATTTATCGAGCATATGAACAGAGAGAAAAATAACCATTGTTGCCTGATGGCTTGCGAAGCTACGGATATTCTCGCGTTCCGGAACAGACGTTCTGCCGGCGGCTCGCGTCAGTATGAGGCTCTGACTGACATCGGGCAAGGTATATTCAATTTGTAGTGCGGCAGCAGCCGCGCTAAAAGAACTCACACCCGGAATAACCTCATAGGGAATGCCAAATTTTTTAAGCGCGTCCATCTGCTCACGGATAGCACCATAAATTGCCGGATCACCGGTATGTACTCTAGCCACAGTTTTATTTTCGACATAGGCATCGCGCATAATACTGAGAACTTCATCAAGATTCAAACCCGAGCTGTCATAAATAACACATGACGGTAAGATCTCAGCGAAGAGAGCAGGATTGACCAGAGAGCCCGCGTAGATGATGATATCAGCCTGATCAATCAGTTTTTTTCCCTTCATGGTCAGTAGTTCCGGATCGCCGGGACCGGCTCCAATAAAATAAACCATTTCTATTATGCCTCC
>JAQVJP010000073.1 GCA_028695145.1 Eubacteriales bacterium | reverse complement strand
ATTCACATCTGGGTCATGTTTTTACTGATGGGCCGGCAGATGCGGGTGGTCTGAGATATTGTATAAACAGCGCTTCTTTGAGATTTGTTCCCCTGTCACAGATGGAAGAACAGGGTTATGGTGATTTGGTTGATCTGGTAAAATGAATCTGTTGAATATGATCGTCTCGATTTAAACAGGAGGTATTGTCATGTCTCAAAAATCAGATAAAACACCGGCAAAAGGCTACGCCGGCGCCATTAAACAGTTTGATCTTAATGGCCGTTCATACAATTATTATTCGGTAGAAGTTTTCGATCGTCCTGATGGGAGTTTATCTGAAAAATTGCCGAGATCATTAAAACTTATGTTTGAAAATCTGCTGCGAAACTATGATGGGCGCAGCTTCCTTGACAGACATATTGATTTGTTTAAATCCTGGCAGGGTATAGGTGGGGTCAGCGAAATATCTTTTATGCCATCGAGAGTTATCCTTCAGGATTTTACCGGCGTTCCGGTTGTTGCTGATCTGGCTGCTATGCGTGATGAATGGCAGGCACAGGGAGGTGATCCGGAAAAGATCAACCCGGTAATACCTGTTGATCTTGTCATTGATCACTCGGTGATGATTGATTGCTTCGGTAGCAGCGAAGCACTTCAATGCAATATCGCTCATGAATATGAACGTAATCAGGAACGCTACCGTTTTCTCAAGTGGGCGCAGAATTCTTTTGCCAGATTTAGAGCCTTCCCGCCATCTGCCGGTATAATTCATCAGGTTAATCTTGAGCATCTGGCTGAAGTTGTCAGCGTAGAAGAACAAGATGGGGCTCTGTGGCTGAAACCGGATACTCTTGTCGGTACTGATTCACATACAACCATGATCAATGGTATAGGTGTGCCTGGCTGGGGTGTTGGTGGTATCGAAGCAGAAGCAGCTATGCTGGGTCAGCCGTTGTCACTGCTGTTGCCAAATGTTGTCGGTATGAAGCTTACCGGCAAGCTCAATCCAGGCGTTACCGCAACTGACCTCGCGCTGACCGTAACCAATATTCTACGAAGTCATGGGGTTGTAGGTTGTTTTGTCGAGTATTTTGGTGATGGTATACACAATATCAGTGTTGAAGATAGAGCTACTGTCGCGAATATGTCTCCTGAATATGGTGCTACTATGGGTTTCTTCCCGGTAGACAGCCAGACACTTGCCTATCTTGAATCTACAGGACGTACCCCTGAACAAATCAGACTTGTTGAGAAATACTGTCGTCTGCAGGGATTATATCTTGAAGCAGGACAGCCTGATCCTGTTTACAGCCAAGTTCTTGAGCTTGATCTGGGATCAGTTCGACCAAGTCTGGCCGGTCCCAAGAGGCCGCAGGATCTGGTATACCTCGATAATCTCAAAGAAAGCGCAGTAAGCGCACTTATGACACCTGTGTCTGATGGAGGTTTCGGACAAACTATCGATTCAATTGACAGAAAAGTAGATGTTGTTTTTGCAGATGGCAGAAACGAAGCTCTGGCTGACGGCTCAGTTGTCATAGCGGCTATTACAAGTTGTACAAACACATCTAATCCCGCGGTGATGATTGGTGCCGGGCTGCTGGCGAAGAGAGCATGTGAACGTGGTTTAAGAGTTCCGGGATATGTTAAAACCAGTTTGGCACCAGGTTCGCGAGTAGTAACAGCATATCTTGATAGAGCCGGTCTCACGCCTTATCTCGAGAAACTCGGATTTCACACTGCCGGTTACGGTTGTACGACGTGCATAGGCAACAGTGGACCTTTGATACCTGAGGTGTCGGCGGCTATTGATGAAAACGCCTTGAACGTAGCTTCAGTGCTTAGTGGCAATAGAAATTTTGAAGGCAGAGTTCATCCACAGGTAAAAATGAATTTTTTGGCTTCCCCAATTCTGGTTGTAGCTTATGCTCTGGCCGGTAATGTCAGAGTTAACCTGACAGAAGAACCATTAGGCCAAGATGCTGATGGCCAAGCTGTGTATCTGCGTGATATCTGGCCGACAGATCAGGAAATAGAAGAGCTTGTACGAACAAGTGTCAGAACAGAGTTTTTTGACAGTGAGTATAAGGCCGCTTTGACGGCAAATGAAAGCTGGAATAATTTGGAAGGTGCTCAGGGAAATTTATATGCCTGGGAGGAGAAATCTACTTATATCCGCAAGCCTCCCTTCGTAGACAATATGTCAGCTGCAAGACCAGCTTTGCAGTCTCCTGATGGTGCGAGAGTACTGCTTTGGCTGGGAGACAGTGTTACTACAGATCATATTTCACCGGCAGGAAACATCGCTGCAGAATCACCGGCAGGAAGATATTTGCAGGAACAAGGTGTAACTCCTGAAAAATTTAATTCGTACGGTTCGCGACGCGGTAATCATGAAGTCATGATACGAGGGACTTTTGCCAACATTCGTATTAGAAACAAGCTTGTACCTGATAAGGAGGGCGGCTTCACCCGTTTGCTTCCGGGCGGAGAAATTTTGTCAGTATTTGACGCCAGCGAACGATACATCGCTGACAAGGTTCCATTGATTGTTATTGCCGGTAAAGAGTATGGATCAGGTAGTTCAAGGGACTGGGCGGCAAAAGGTACTGCGCTTCTTGGAGTGCGCGCGGTTATCGCTCAGAGTTATGAACGGATTCATCGAAGCAATTTAATAGGAATGGGCGTTCTTCCTTTGCAATTTTTCGATGGACAAAGTGCTGAGGAAATAGGACTTAGCGGTACAGAAATCTTCAGATTCCCTAATTATTCTCACAATGTTCGTCCGCAAGGAGAAATGAAAATTATTGCCGAACGTGAAGATGGCAGTAATATTGAGTTTAGTACTATTGTGAGGATTGACAGTGAGGTTGAGCTTGATATGCTGCTGCATGGTGGCATTCTGCCGCAGGTTCTGCGTCAATTTGCTGCTGAAACCTGAAAATTGTTGACCAGGTAATTTCAATCTGATATTCTGATGGACGCAGGAAATAACTGTAAGTAAAAAATACGGCGATGCTATGTGGCATCGCCGGTATAAATAATTGAGGAAGGAATAGCAATTGCCATGGACGCTGACAGTAGCGGTAAACGCTGGTTAATTTTAAACAGATAACAGGGTGGCATTGCTGAAATCCTTCGGTTGTTCTGTCTCCCTGTTAACAGGGAGGACAGAATGATGCAAAAAATTCTCGAACTTATTCATGACAAGAAATATCAAGCTGCCCGCAGGGACTTGATACAGTATAATCCGGTAGATCTTGCGGAAGCCTTCGAACAGCTCAATCACTATGAACAAATAAAAATATTTCGGATGTTGCCGAAAAATCTTGCTGCGGATGTTTTTTCGTACTTTTCCCGTGATATGCAGATGCAGATTATCGCAATGATTACCGACCGTGAGCTTGGTGATATTCTTGATGAACTTTTTCTTGATGACGCGGTTGATTTGTTCGAGGAAATGCCGGCAAATGTTGTGAAGAGGCTTCTTAAGAATACTGATGATCAGACGAGATCCTTGATAAACCAATTCTTGAAATACCCCGAAGATTCAGCCGGCAGTATCATGACTATTGAATATGTGGATCTGCGCAAGTCAATGACAGTAGCCGAGGCACTTGAACATATACGAATGACCGGTGTTGACAAAGCGACAGTATACACTTGCTATGTTATCGATGAGGCCAGGAAGCTGCTTGGTACAGTTTCCGCACACACTCTGTTGGTCGCGCCGCCATTACAGAAATTATCAGGTCTGATGGAAACTAAGGTGCAATATGTCACAACCACAAGTGATCAGGAAGAGGCCGCCAGACTGTTTGATACTTATGATCTTGTTGCCCTGCCTGTGACAGATCACGAGGATCGTTTGGTGGGGATTATAACGGTCGATGATATCGTTGATGTTATTCAGGAAGAAAACACAGAGGACTTCGAGAAAATGGCAGCGCTGCTGCCTTCAGATGAACCTTATCTGGAAACTGGAGCGCTGCTGCTTGCCAGAAGACGTATCCCTTGGCTGCTGTTTCTGATGTTTTCTGCTATATTTACCGGTGCGATTATTACTTTTTTTGAAGATTCTCTGGCCGTGATGCCGGCGCTGGTTGCTTTTATTCCTATGCTGATGGGTACTGGCGGCAATTGTGGTTCGCAGGCGGCTACACTGGTGATTCGAGGTCTTGCTCTTGGTCAGGTAAAAACCGGAGACGCTCTAAAGGTTATGTTCAAGGAGCTGCAGATATCCTTGACTGTTGGAGCTGTTCTCTCATTGATAAATATTGTCAGGGTTTATCTAATGAACGATTCTCTATTGCTGGCAGTTACCGTCGGCATAAGTATGTTTATGACAGTTGTGATAGCTAAACTGATTGGCAGCTTATTACCACTGCTGGCAGAAAAACTAAGGCTCGATCCGGCTATTATGGCATCGCCTGTAATAACTACAGTAGTCGATGCCAGCGCGTTATTAGCCTTCTTCAGCGTGGCCAGGCTAATTTTACATATATGATCTATTAATTATCTTTTTGGTTGATATGTGCTATTACACGATTGCGTCCCTGATTTTTCGCTTCATACATGGCGTCATCAGCATTTTTTAGCAAGACTTCCTTATTTTCTTCCAACATAAACTGTGCTACGCCGAAGCTGGCTGTGATTTTTAAACCCTGTGGCATTTCACTTGATTCAAGAGCCCGGCGCAATCGGTCAGCTGCCGAAACAGCCTGTTCAATATTCTGATTAATGAGAGTGATAATAAACTCTTCACCACCAAATCTGGCCAATGTATCTTCCTGACGGAGCATCTTGGAAAATAGCGCGGTCACGGCTATAAGAACCTGATCTCCCAGATCGTGCCCGTACGTATCATTTACCCGTTTAAAATGATCTATGTCGAACATAATAATACTGAAACATGGCGTCTTATTTCTCTTAACATAAGAGATCAGACGATCAAGCTCCATTGACATAAATCTTCTGTTTTTAATGCCGGTAAGTGTGTCAGATTCCAGAAGCTCTGTGATTTTTTTATTAGCGATTGTGAGTTGCTGATTTTTCATGGAGAGATCACGCGCAAGTTCGGAAATGTCCATGTTCAGTTCAGTAACAGTCTGAAGAATTTTATCAGTTTCATCCAATTTATTTTTAAAAAATAGATACTGACAGCTATTTTTACGGATGACTATCCCCTGATAGTCAATTTGCGGAAATAGTTTTATAGGCTTGCCAACGAAATGCCTGGTTTCTATAGAGGTAACTGGTGAGAATTCAATATTGAAAACAGGTTTATTGTTTATTTCAATGATGGTTTTAAAATCTGTTCCTGGTAGAATTTCAGGTTGATCGCATAGTTTCCGAAACCAACGGTTGGTATCGATAATTCTGCCTTCATTGTCAAGAACGGCAACAGGTACGCGGCTGAATTTCTCGCAGTATGTTTTTAAAATATCCGCACTCAAATCTCTATTTACATCATCTTCGTTACTGTTACCATTTTGCTTTAACTGCTTGCTGTTCATTTAATATACCTCACAGGCAAAAGCGCCTTCATCCCACCATTTATTTGCCGCAGATGAGACAATTGCTTTGCCTCTGGTCTGATCATGAAAAGCCGCGTTGCCATATAAATCGGACATTATTCTGATTACTATTGATGTTGCCAGATGTTCGTGTGCTGTAGTAATCTGGCCTTGTTCCCACAGGTTTCCGATCGCATACATTACAGGCATGATAAGGTCGACATATATCGCTTGTAAAGATGCTGCGTCTGAGGCTAATGAATGTATGAGTTTAAGCGCCTGCTTATGATCGCCGGCAAGAATATAATTTATTAGAAACTGCCTGTGCTCTTCGATTTCTGGAGCAGTTTCGTCGGCTGAGGTAATTACGGTTTATTGTAATAGTCAGCCGCTGCCTTGGCAGATATCGGAAATAATTGTAATTCAGCTGCCATAGAAATGCCTCCGCCAGCCTGAAGCAGGCTATATTTCGTATCAAGTGTCCTTGTGAACAGGTTGATTGTTACTCTATAATACTACAGGTAAGACTATTATTGTTATACATGCTTGAATATTGCTAAGTGCATAACTATTTTGATATCCGCAGGAGGTTTGTTATGGAAGAGCAAAGTAAGAAATTGAGTGCTATAGGTGTCATCGGTCTGGCGGTCATGGGCAGCAATTTGGCGCTGAATATAGCAGATCATGGTTTTTCCGTATCTGTATATAACAGGTCAGCGGAAAAAACAGAGAATCTGCTCAAGGAATCTGAAGAAATGCCACTGAAGGGCTTCTTCAGTATTGAGGAGTTTGTTCAATCTCTGGTGAGACCACGCAAAATAATTCTTATGGTCAAAGCAGGGGCTGCTGTTGACTCTTCTATAGATCAGCTGATACCACTGCTTGATCAGGGTGATCTGATAATTGATGGTGGTAATTCTTATTATCAGGATACTGTGCGTCGCAGCAGAAGATTGCAGGATGATGGTTTTCTGTACCTTGGCACAGGTATTTCCGGAGGTGAAGAGGGTGCGAGATTTGGACCTGCTATTATGCCTGGTGGTGCTGAGTCAGCGTATCGTCTTGTAGAGAATATTTTCACATCTATTTCTGCTCAGGTAGAAGGTGATCCTTGCTGCACTTATATCGGACCTGATGGTGCCGGCCATTTTGTGAAGATGGTTCATAATGGTATAGAATATGCTGATATGCAGCTTATAAGCGAAGCTTACTCCATATTGAAAAATCTGCTTGGATATAAGCCGGAACAACTTAAGGATGTTTTTACTGACTGGAGCAGAGGCGAACTAAGCAGTTACTTGATTGACATTACCGCTGATATTTTCGGGAAAAAAGATGAAGATGGAGAAGGTTATCTGGTAGATAAAATTCTTGATGTTGCCGGACAGAAGGGGACAGGTAAGTGGACAAGCCAGATTGCGCTTGATCTTGGTGTCCCTGTTTCAACTATTACCAGCGCTGTATTTGAAAGATATATATCTGCAATGAAAGAGGAACGTGTTGCTGCTTCAGGTAAGCTTGGAGGTTCAATAAGCTCGATAATTTCTGATCAAGCCGAAGCCACAGAATTGGCTGAGGCTGTAAGGCAAGCCTTGTACGCAAGTAAAATTTGTTCTTATGCTCAAGGATTCGGTATGATGCGTGCTGCTTCAGAAGAATACGGCTGGAATCTTGATCTTGGTAAAATAGCAATGATTTTCCGAGGTGGCTGTATAATTCGTGCGCAATTCCTCAATAGGATTAAGGATGCTTATGAAAAAAATCCGCAACTTGCTAATCTTCTGCTTGATGATTACTTCCAATCTGCTGTTGAAAAATATCAACAATCATGGCGTCGGGTAATTATAAAAGCAGTTGAGGCAGGTATACCTGTACCTGGATTCAGCAGTGCTCTTGCTTATTTTGACAGCTACCGCAGCGCGGAGCTTCCTATGAATCTGCTGCAGGCACAGCGAGATTATTTTGGTGCCCATACGTATCAGAGAATCGATCGTGATGGCGTGTTCCATACAGAATGGATCTAAAATAATTCGAACAGTTACTTTGTTAATGATGAGATTAATAAGAATATATTTCAAAAAAACAAGCCCCCTTGTTGTGAGGTGCTTGTTTTTTTTATTATTGTGATAATCTCGTTGGCGTTTACATAGTGTTTACATGCTGCGTTCAAGTGCGGTCAATCCAGTTCGTACTATTCTTCTTACACCAAAAGGTTCGAGTAAGCTAATAAAGGCGTTTATCTTGTCCTGCTGCCCGGTTAATTCAAATGTAAGTGATTTATGTGATACATCTATAATGTTTGCTCTGAAAATTTCTGCTATCTGTATCATCTCGGCTCTTGTGTCATTGCTGCTATTTACTTGAATGAGTACGAGCTCACGCTCTACATCATGGTCACGTGGCAGCCTTTCAATTTCTATTACATCAATTAGCTTATCCAACTGTCTAATCACCTGATCAATTGTTGCTTCATTTCCATTGACAACTATGGTCATGCGTGACTTGTCAGCAAGCTCGCATGTGCCTACTGTCAAGCTCTCAATGTTGAAGCCTCGTCTGCTGAACAAACCGGCAACTTTGTACAGAAGGCCGGCGTTGTTATTTACAAGTACGGAGAGAACATGTTGTGTGTTCATTCTTTTGACCTCCTGCTCTTGTGATAGAGTGTCGGTTCATGTGGATCTGTTAAGCATTCAAGCAGATAAGGTTTATCAGAAGCAAGCATACGTTTTATAGCTGCTTCAATCTGATCATTACTGCTTATTACTTCGTGAGCAAAACCATATGCTTCAGCTAATAATTGGAAATCAGGATTTTCTTCCAGAAAGACTTGAGAATATCTGTTTTGGTACTTGAGACTCTGAATCTCATGAACCATCCCCAGTCTACTGTTATTCAATAAGACGATCTTAAGCGGTAGTTTTTCTTGTTTCACTGTACCAAGTTCCTGCAAAGACATCTGCAGCGATCCATCTCCGCTTACAGCGATAACATATTTTTCAGGGCAGGCTTTTTGTGCTCCGACCGCGGCTGGTAGGCCGAAGCCCATGGTACCCATGCCGCCGGAGGTTATGAAGGTATCAAGATTGGTAATAGGGTAGTGATTTGCGGCCCATATCTGGTTTTGACCAACTTCAGTAGTGATAATAGCTCCTGCCTCTGCCATTAATCCAACTTTTCTTATGATCGAAGGCGGACTAATAAACTCTGATTTATCATATCTGTAATCATCATAATCGTATTCTATTTTTAGATCGGCGATTTTTTCAAGCCATTTCTTGTGTTTGTCCGATGCTTGTGGATGCGTCATTAATAGTTGTTCTAATACCTTCTTAATATCAGCCTGAACAGAGAGATGTGGTCTGATGTTTTTGCCGATTTCCGCTGGGTCAATATCAATATGTATAACAGTTGCCTTGCGAGCTATTTCAGAAGCTGAGCCCATTGCTCTGTTACCGGCTCTTGCGCCCATGAGTATTATCAAGTCCGCGTGATGCAATGCGTAATTTGCCGCGTAAACTCCATGCGAACCGAGTGTCCCCAGATTAAGTTGATGATTCCATGGCAATACTCCAATGCCCATCATTGTTGTAACAACAGGCAGCTTCCAGTCATCAACAAATTTGCCGAAGAGATCAGAGCTGTGACTGCTTATAAGTCCGCCGCCGGCACAAATTATCGGAGCTGTTGATTCTGATAACAATTTGCGGATCATTTCGATATCTGCGGAATTTGCCTGACTTGGAGGGTTATAACCAGGCAGTACAGGAACAATAGGTTCATAGTCATCGAATTCTTCTGTTTGCACATCTACCGGCACATCGATAAGAACCGGACCCGGCCGGCCACTTGACGCAAGATAAAAAGCCTCTGCGAATATTCGTGGCAATTCAGATGCCTGTGCGACTAAATAATTATGTTTGGTAAAAGGTGTAGTTGCTCCAGTAGTATCAGCTTCCTGGAAACTATCACTGCCAATCAGGTCACGGGACACCTGACCTGTGATGACGATAAGCGGGATTGAATCCATATAGGCTGTAGCTATACCTGTAATCAGATTAGTTGCACCAGGTCCGGAGGTGGCAATGCACACTCCGGTGCGTTTCCCTGCTCTGGCATAACCGTTAGCTGCATGTGCGGCGCCTTGTTCATTACGCACAAGAACATGATGAATATCTGAATCAAGTATTGCGTCATAGAATGGACATATAGCTGCTCCGGGATAACCGAAGACCTGTTTTACGCCATGTCTGGTCAGCGCCTTAACCATAGCCTGTGCACCGGTTGTTTTCATACTTCTCTCCTATCATGTCTTACGTGGAGGTTTTTCATTAAGCTGTTATATCCATAATCTGTCGATTACTCGGACATCAACCTCTTCTCACCTGATATTTCCTGGATTGGTTTAATATTCTGTGTCACTTCAACAGTGCCAAGATATTCACCGCTGTCACTTCTTACAGCAAAATATCTGATAAGAACAAAAGACTGTCCCATATTAATCCAGAAATCTTCATGGTTCTTAAGTCCTGATTTGAAATCTTCAACTATTTTCTCAACTATGTGTACGCTCTTAGGAGGATGACAATTAGCAACTTCTCTGCCAATTATAGATTTGGAACGTGGGAAAATACGTTCTTCACTCTGTGAAAAATATTTTACTTTGTCATTTTTATCGACAAAAGTTATATCAAATGGCAGTGTGTCGAGCATTCTGGCAAGTTCTTCTATTTTGAATACCCCAGATGGTAAAACAACCTGCCCTTCGATATCTGTAAGAGCTGGAGTGTTTGCTGCCTTTTCTGCATCGTCTTTAAATACAGGTGTCCAGTCAGGTACATCTTCTATGAGGCAATAGCCGATTTCTTTGAAATCTTCCGCGGCCTGCTTCCATTCGCCTTGAGTTAAATTTTCAATAAGCATTGGCAGCATGATTTCTTCTTCTTTGAAGATCATTTCACTGATTCTGCTGCCTGTTTCACGAATTTTTGCGGCCACGTCATTTTTGTCACGGTTCTTGTCATTAAGCCAGGTTTGCGATTCTTTTACCAGTTGCCTGATTTCGTCATCAACACCCCACATAACTTTTGGTGGAGCAGTTATGCCATATTTCTCCATTAGTGGGAAGAAAATGTTCTCTTTCTTAACATAATGCAGGTTGATTTCTGATAGAAGAGATACGTCCTGTTTTAGTTTCCACATACTTGCCGCGTCGTCGTTTTCCAGCCAATTTTCCAGCGAATCATCCAGCTCGCTTACGATCAGCTCCTCGAGCGCTCTGTTTTCTTCCTTGAATGTATTAAGGGGATGCCCGGGCATTTCAGATTCTTTTTGAGGTGCATGAATTTCCTCGATTGAACCTTTGAACACTGAGGCATGGACATCACACAATCGCTGAATTTCAGTAACTGGCATGCCTTCCATAATCAGGGCCTGTTCGGCTGCCGAGATTTCGTTTGCGGATACGTCCTTGAAAGTCTCTTCAAACTGTGATTTTACCTCATCGACACTCTTACCGTCATGAAGCTGTTGAATCAGCTCCTTAAGTACTTTTTGTCTGTGTTCACGATTATTTATAAATTCGCTCATGATATTCCTCCTGAAATAATGTTGTTTTTATTATGTGCAGCAATTTTACAGTCATGTTATATTATTACATGAACAGGCCGTAATGTACTGTGCACATTGTTACATAAGCGAGGTAGCAGCGATGATAATTGTACTTGTAAGACACGCTCCCGCAGAGGGACATGGTGAAGCAGAAGCTGACGCGATGCGTCAGCTCACAGATAATGGCAGGGCAAAGATGAAGAAGGCCGCAGCAGGGCTTGCTGTAATGCTGGCAAAAGAAACCGACTTCTGTCTGATAACGAGTCCTCTGATCAGGGCAGTTCAGACAGCTGAAATTGTTTCAGATTATTTACAGCTTAAGTGCTTCAATAAAGACGATCGGCTTATTGAGGGACAACACGAAGATCTGATTCAGCTTATTCATGAACACTCACATGAGCAGGTGCTGCTGCTAACTGGGCATGAGCCATGGATCAGTAGCTTCAGTGAGTTTTTGAGTCGTCAGGAATTGCCATATCGCAAAGGCGCGGCTGCGGCATTTCGTTTAGAGGACGGTTGGGAAGAGAGCGGTGCGGATCTCTTGTGGTTTATGCAGCCAAGAGCTCTGCGCAGATTAAGTGTAGCTCATAAATTTATACAGAAGGAAGACGAGTAAAATATTTTATAGGAGTAGCT
>JAQVJP010000209.1 GCA_028695145.1 Eubacteriales bacterium | reverse complement strand
CGGCGGGGTTGATACTTCGCTTATTCGACAAATTGATACTGAAGGCGGACATACAATTATCCAGGTCGACCGCGAAGGACAGAACTGTATACTCTACTTCGGCGGTGCCAATAAAAAAATCACGCAGGAATACATCGACGAGGTCATCGGCCAGTGCCAGCCCGGGGATTATATTCTGCTGCAAAACGAGATATTAATGATTCCACAAATTATAAGCGCGGCACAAGAAGCCGGATTGAAAATAGTACTTAACCCTTCGCCCATAGACAGTGCTCTTAAATCATTTCCGCTCGAGAAGGTAGACCTGCTGATCCTCAACGAAATTGAAGGCTGCGAACTTACAGGCAGCGAAGATCCTGACGCCATACTCGATTCCCTGCAGGAGCGCCTGCCGAAAACCGCGCTTCTTTTGACACTTGGCTCACGTGGTTCTATCTATCGCCTCGGTCAGGAAACATATCGTCAGGATATTTTTCGTGTCCCGGTTATTGATACAACAGCGGCGGGCGATACTTTTACCGGTTTCTTCTTAAAAATGTTAATTGACGGCAGAACAATTGAGGAATGTCTGCGATACGCGGCCGCTGCAGCTGCCATTGCCGTAGGCAGAGCCGGAGCTGCCGGTTCAATTCCTTCTTTCGATGAGGTCGCCAACAGCAATCTGCTGAACTGACTCAATTGACGGCAAGCCGATGTTTCTTGAATTGTCCGTACAACCTGACCAGTGATGACACAGGCAATATGCCTGCCGCCAAAGCGCCGGCTATAGCCAGTGTATGGAGACCTGTTTCGATGAACATCCCAGTATCACCGCTGACGAAGTAGCGCATCGTGTAATAGATACCGCCTCCGGGCACAAGCGGCAGCAGTGAAACAACCAGATAGGCAGTTACAGGAGTTTTCTGAACTCTTGCCATTATCTCGGCATAAATTGTAATCGCCACTGTCGCCAGCAGATAACGTTGCAGATCGCCGGCAAAACCGGAAGCGAGCAGATATACCAGCCAGCCAAGCGCGCCGCCGATCGAAGCAAAAACAAGTGTTTTACCACGCAGATTGAAAACAATTCCGAAGCCCAGGCAGGCGGCAAAAGCAGCCGGAACACCACCTGCTAATTTGAGTATTAATTCAGCTGTCATAGCAGATACCCCACAATCGAGAATGTGAAACCGGTACCGATAGCGATCGCCGTTCCGATAATCAAGGCTTCTGTAAGTTTGGTTAATCCGGCGACGAGATCGCCCGCGATTATGTCCCTCATACTGTTTGTGATGGCAACACCCGGCACAAGATTCATAAGTGTTCCAATAATTATCAAATCTACCTGTCCGCTTAACCCCAACCGGGAAGCAGCAAGAGCAACCGCGGCTATTACGGCACCGCCTATTATGTTGGCGAAAAAAACATTTGTCTGATAACGCTGCAGCAGCTCAATCACCGGTTTCGTTACAAGACCACACAGAGCAGCGGCCAGAGCGGCTCTGAAATCACCGCCAAACATAATGGTAAAAGCTGCCGCCACCAGAACGAAACCAGCCGTCTGCAGCCAGAAGGGATAGGCTTGCTGCGACATTATTTTGTTAAGCTCTGCCTTGATTACTGATGTCGAATATTTCCTGTCGCAGATTTCACGGCTGAGATTATTCAACCGGCTGATGCGATCAAGATTGGTTCTGCGCTGGGTAATACGTTCAACTCTGGTCAGTGTTTGTCCGTCTCGACTTACCGACGCGATTATACAGGTCGGGATCGCGAAGACCTCAGCCTGTTCCATACCGTAGGCGGTCATGATTCGACCTATCGATTCTTCCACCCTATAAGTCTCAGCGCCATTTTCCAGTAAACCGCGTCCGATATTAAGCGATAGTGCTAGAAGATTTTCCTGCTCAGATATCATATATTCAGCCTCCAATCCCAATCAATGCATCCATTCTATTTCGTTTTCAGACAACAAACAACGCAACAAATAATTATTATCACTATTTCGCAATTATTTTTGGCCAAAAGTTTGCATGATTTTTAGCCATTTGACTGCTTATGTGACTTAGTCACATATAGACGCGGTAACCTGCGCATTGTAAAATATGAATGAGTGTCACAGTTTATCATTACCGTGCTGTCGTCTGCATTTTTCCGGCAGCTTCGCCTGACTCAGATATTATCTCGCATGTGTACATTTTAGCAATAGACCTGAAGTAGTGGGAGGATTATATGAAGAGATTTTTCGCGTCCGGCATGAAATCTACTATTCGAATTTGGCAGCGCCCAAAACGCGTTTACTACAAACTTACAGCTATGTTGCTTGTAATATCAGTCAGCGGCACTATGCCATCCGGCAGCACAAGCAATCTCTTAGGCAGCTTCTCCTGATATGATCCGGATCAGCCTGATGCCGAGTTCGCTTTCAAATACGCTGTCAGTTATTCCTCGACGCTGCCAACCGATGACAAATTTCAGCAGGCAGTTACCGGGATAGATTCGAGCTTCTCATATGAACAGGTTACAACCGCGGGCAGCTCGTGGCGCACAGCCCGCCTCCGGCAGCTGGCTGACATATAACGGAGCCGGTGATTCAGCGGAAACTATAGAGATGATACTGATACACGATAATCTGGCGGGCGGCAGTTTACACCAGCACGATCTCTATATCCGCTGTCAGGACGAAGCCGACAGCTCGAATCAGGCAGTGCTGGGTCCCTGGGAATATGACCGTGATTTGAACATTTCAATCGTGCGCAATCCCCTTCTAAGCCGTAAGGTTTAG
>JAQVJP010000208.1 GCA_028695145.1 Eubacteriales bacterium | reverse complement strand
GGGAAAAAATTCCAGCAAGCAATGTGCCGGGGATGTATTCATATGAAACAACGAATCAGCAAAAAAGAACCTTTGGAGCCAACCGTAAAAATTCCACCAACCGGATTCAGGCAGCGTCATACTGTGTTATTGACCTTTGTAACCTGGGTTGTAATACTGATAATATGGATCAGCATAACAGCATCGGGGCTGGTCTCGCCTGTTATGGTACCTTCACCAATGTCGGTATTGGAGACTTTTGCCGGTATGATTCGGGAAGGATATAATGGTATTAGTCTTTTCTCACATTTAGGAATCAGTTTCTTAAGACTATTTGCTGCCTTTCTTCTTGCTGCCGGAACAGGAATACCACTGGGACTTCTCAGCGGTTATTTTCGTCCGGTCAGAGCTGTAGTTGATTCTATCGTACAGTTTTATCGTCCGCTGCCTCCACTTGCCTACTATACGCTTCTGATACTGTGGTTAGGAATTGATGAGAGCTCGAAAATCACATTGCTTTTTCTGGCGGCTTTGGCACCCATATATGTAAGCTGTGTTTCGGCAGTAGGCAGAGTTAACCGGAATTATCTTCTAAGCGCGCGTTCACTTGGAGCAAATAGCCAACAAGTTTTTCGCCATATTGTTTTGCCGGCTTGTCTGCCGGAGATTTTTACAGGATTAAGAACTGCTATTGGTGTGGCCTATACAACTCTTGTAGCTTCTGAAATGGTTGCTGCGACATCCGGTATAGGTTGGCTGGTTATCGACGCTTCACGATATCTACGTAGTAATGTCATGTTTGTAGGCATTATAATTATGGGGATCACAGGCGTTCTAATAGATATGCTGATGCGTGTTCTTGAGCGAAAACTGGTTTATTGGGGAGGATATTGATATGAAAACAAGTTTTAAAGTCAGCATAGTAATTATAATTGTACTGTTATCTTTGTTTGCTATTTCCAGTTGTGGTAGTAATAGTTCAGGTACTACACCTGACAAAATCAGAATAGGTTATTTACGTGTGCCTAACGATGAAACTATAGCAAAATCGGAAGGATTATTCGCGAAATACTTAGCGGATAAAAACATCGAGACAGAGTTCATAATATTTGATTCAGGAGTTGACGCTAATAAGGCTCTTCTGGCCGGCAGTATTGATTTCGCGTCCATGGGACACACAAACGGGGTAATTGCCTTAGCTACAGGGATTGATGCCGAGCTAATCTGGATACACGAGGTGCTTGGAGAGGCCGAACAGCTGGTAGTTAGAGACGATGCGGGTATCAATTCCATAGAGGATCTGTCCGGCCGAAAAGTAGCTACAGTATTCGCTTCTACCGCTCATTTCAGCCTCCTGCATGCACTTAGGGATGCCGGTATTGAAAATAGCGTAACACTTCTTGACATGCAGACAGCTGACATAGTGGCGGCATGGCAAAGAGGGGATATTGACGCAGCCTACACTTGGCAGCCTACACTTGACCAGCTGCTTACTGAAGGAACAAGTCTTGTTACCAGTGAACAAATGGCAAATAAGGGAGTGGTTACGGCAAATATTTTACTTGCCAGACGTGGTTTCAGCGAAAACCACCCGGAACTAACTTCAAGTTTTATCTCTGCGCTCATGGAAGCAGGCAAATTGTATAAAAACGATCCTGAAAAAGCTGCTGATCTGACTGCGGCAGAATTAGAAATCTCACCAGATATTACAGCTGTACAGATGCTTGGATCGCGATGGCTTACACCAGAAGAAATGATTAGTGCTGATTTCTTGGGAACATCAGAACAACGAGGTCATTTTGCCCAAGTCATTAAGGATACCGCAGTTTTTTTAGCTGAACAAAACTCAATTGATACCATACCATCAGATCAGGATATCGAAAAATTTGTCAATCCTTCTTATATCGAGAAATCCTTGTCGATTAATCAAGATTAGCAGACGCAAATTTGAATGTTTTCTTTTTGTCTTGTATGTGAGATGTAGTGCTGAAGAGGTATGTAAACAGATGAATAATCAGAATGTCAATAATGTCCCGCAAGAGAAGTCACCAGTCCTTGAGCTCATGGCTATATCTCATAGTTATCAAACAGCTGATGGAGCAATTGAAGCTATTCGTGACATCAATTTAAGTGTTGATGAACATGAGTTCGTCTGTATTCTGGGTCCATCCGGTTGTGGTAAGAGTACAATACTAAATCTGCTTGCTGGTTTCTTCAGTCCACTTGCGGGTCAGGCATTAATTGACGGTATGCCAATCACTAAACCTGATCGCAATCGAGGAGTCATGTTTCAAACTGACACCTTATACCCCTGGATGAACGTTGAGGATAATATAACTTTTGGTCCGCGTATGCGTGGCGCTAAAAGTGAAGAATGCGCTGCAATCAGTCAGAATTATTTATCGGAAGTTAATTTGAACACTTATGGGCGCAAACGGGTATATGAGCTGTCCGGCGGCATGAAACAGAGAGTAGCCTTGGCCAGGGTTCTGGCTAATGAGCCACGAGTTATTCTCATGGACGAGCCTTTTGCCGCACTTGACGCTGTTACCAGAGTCCAAATGCAAGGGTTAATCAGAAATATCTGGCATCAGGAAAAACGGACAATAGTTATGATAACACATGACATCGATGAAGCTCTATCGCTGGGGACACGACTTGTTATTATGACCCGAAGCCCCGGAACAATCGAAGAGATCATTGAAACAGACTTCACTATAACAGCCCTTAACACACCTGGTCAGCGAGTGCAAATCACTCCTGAGTATATAAAACTCCGTGATCATATTTTTCAGATAATAGTATAAAACAAAAGGAGCGCCTTTTA
>JAQVJP010000072.1 GCA_028695145.1 Eubacteriales bacterium | reverse complement strand
ACGAACTAATTCGCTATTTATTGGACGATACAGCAGTAGAAGAAAGACTTGCGGCCTATGTTATTCCTCCGCTCATTAGCGTTAAGCCAGAAGATCCCATGCTGAGTCGAATACTCGAACTTGCACAGAAAGCTCCACATATTCAATTCTGGTATGATCAAAGTCTGCCGCCAAGATTGGCGGAGGAGCATAAACAGATATGCCGCGATGTAGTCGAAGGACTCGATCCGCTTGAAGCAGCCATAAGAATGGAAGATGCGGCCAGCGAATATGATTGAGAAAACAAGCCGCAAAAAAAGACCCGTCGAATCGGTTATAGGCAGTCGCAATCCAGTGATATTATTGCGATTTGGACTGATCAAGTTGTCACTTCATCATAAGCTTCTCTTGATGATGATTTTAATTTCCTCACTATCAGTCCTTCTGGTAGGTTTTATTACCTACCGACAAGCCAGTTCAATGGTCACAAGACAAGCCTCTATTCAAACTTTGCAACAGCTGCATCAGTCATCTTCAAATCTTCAGAATTATTATGCGGAAATCTTGGAGATGGCTACTTATATTTTATCGGATGACAGGACACAAAATTATCTTAATACCAATGATGAAGCAGACAGCAGCAGTTTCGATGAGGTGTTTAGAACTTTATCTTATTTTCAGAATACCAAACGTGGTGTCAGCTACATGTATATCTATAAAGATTTAACGAGCAGAATAGTCTATGTAGGCCCCTCACGTTCAGGCAGAGCGCTTGATCAACAGATAAAAGATAGTATGGATAATTACACTCATGAAAACATGGTTGGATTGCAGCATGTGGGGCCTTTGGAAGACCCGGTTCAGCCCGAAAGCTGGGCATTTCTGATTTTTCAGCAGATCAACGATCTCTACCGGGTTCAAGATCGTGTTGGTATGCTTGGCATCTCAATATCAGAAAATGTTTTAGCGGAACAGTATCATTCAAATGATAGTGCCAACGCCATGACATATATGCTGATTGATAATGATGGTACAATACTGTCTCATCGCGATAAAACAAAAATTGGCACGCAGGCAGACATTGATTCTCTTCCTGATGAGCAACGCGGCACATTTGAGCAGAAAGATGAGCTTCTCGTTTATGAGTATGTAAGAGATTGGGATTTCTATCTGATCGGTCTTATGCCAATGGATGTTTTGCTTGCGGATAATCGCATATTGATTCTTGAAGTCTTGATCGCAATGGCCGGTGTAACTGTATTGACTATTATTCTTGCTTTGTTATTTTCCAGACAATTGACAAGACCATTCGGTGAACTTATTAACAGTATGAATCTTATCGCTCAGGGAGATCTTGACCAAACTCTTGATTTGTCGAGATACGGAGATGAATATGCTACTGTTTCAACTGGATTTAATACAATGACCAGCAGAATCAGACAGTTGCTCAGACAAATTGTCGAAGAGCAGCGGCAATTACAGGAAATCGAATTAAAAGCACTGCATGCGCAGATCAAGCCGCATTTTCTCTATAATACCCTCGATTCTATTCACTGGCTGGCCGCAGTCAACGAGCAGCAGGAAATATCGACAATAGTGAAAGCACTGGCTGGTTTTTACAGAATATGCCTAAGCCAAGGACGGGATATGATTTCATTAAGAACAGAGCTTGAGCATGTGCAGCATTATCTGGTTATTCAAAGAATCAGATACAACGATCTCTTCGAATATGAACAAGCTGTGCCTGAAAAATTACTCAATATCATACTGCCGAAAATGACATTGCAGCCGCTTGTAGAAAACGCTATATATCACGGACTTCGTGGCAAACGGGTATCCGGCAAAATAGCAATTACCGCGAGAGCTCTTGATGGTATTGTCTCAATTGATGTAGCAGACGACGGCAGCGGTATGACCAGGGATAAGCTCAAAGAAATGAATCAAATGTCAGGAGATTCCGAGAGCAGCAGTTATGGTCTGAAAAATGTTAATCAACGTCTCAAACTGACATTTGGTGATGAATACGGTCTGGTTTTTCGTAATAACAGCATGGGTGGGCTGACATGCACTGTCAGAATTCCCGAAGAAGGAGGAACAACAATCGATGTATTCGATACTAATAGTTGATGATGAAAGAATAATTAGAGAAGGAATTAGCAAGATGATGCCATGGAAAAAACTTGGCATCAGTAATGTACTTATAGCCGAAGATGGACGTCAGGCTCTTGAAGTCGCAGCGCAAAATCAGCCAGATATAATTTTAACTGATATTTGCATGCCGGATATGGACGGTTTAACATTCATCAGGGAACTGCTCGCGCTCAAGTCAACAGCCAGATCATATGATCCTCGTATTCTTGTACTCACCGGTCACGACAGATTTGATTATGCCCAGCAGAGCTGCAAGCTTGGCGTCAAAGATCTTCTGCTTAAACCGGTTGATGAAGAGGTTCTCAGTCAGGTTCTGTCCAATCAGGTAGAGGCAGTTGCCAGACAGCGCGCAGAGCAGGATAGGCAGCGCCTGCTTGAACTACAGCTAAGCCGTCAAGCAGCGCAAGCTCATCATATGCGTCTGCAGCAAATTGTTTTTACACTCGTAAGAAACGGTGAAATAAGCGGAGATAATAAAAAATGGCTGATTCAACATGAACCACGTTTACTTCAATCATTTCGCCTGGCCTGCCTGCGCGCAGATGAAATCTGCACAGATTCCGAGGAAGATAGCGCGTTGAACAAGTATGCGGTAGAGCAATTGTGCAGACAAATGATTGAAACAAATGATATAGGTATTGCCTTCTATCATCCGGAAGTCTGTAGCTTCCTCCTGTGGTTTTTCCTTGATGATGAGAACAGAATCATAGATGTAAGCGATCAGCTATGCTCTCTTATCAGAAGAGAATTCAACATAAAAGCTGCTGCCGGCTTGAGCCATAGTGCTTCTGAAAACACTGACTGCCCGTCTTTGTGGCTTGAAGCTCAGGAAGCCCTAAACAAAGGGCACGCGATTGCGGCCAATGTCAGCATGGCCGATGACAATATGCAAACCGAGTTTCTGTTAAGCGCTCAGTACAAGCATAAAAAACAAGCACTGGAACAGGTTACAGATGAATCACAACTACAGCTGCAGATTTCAGAACTCACCGAACTATTACTAAGGATGAGTCTGGATACTGCCCAGATACGTAGAGAATGCAGTGAACTCGCACTGGTTTTCCAATGGCGCCATCTTAGCAGCGGAGCATATGATTTACATAGTAATCTGCCGGATCAAAACAATCATTCACTCGACACTTCCAGCCGCGAATCTTTCGACCGGTTCCTACAGGACCTAACTCGACTTGACGCTACATCAGCCTGTCAGAGACTAAACAGTTTCGTACAAGAATCCTTGATGGAAGAGTCCGATTACATTGTAATCAACCCCATCGTTCAAGACGCGATCAAATACATCAAGTCACACTTACCAGATGATCTGTCCGTAGCCGGACTTGCTGAACAACTTCATGTATCGCCCAATTATTTGTCTCGTATTTTTCGCCAGTCGGCTAATGAGGGCTGTAACGAATATATAGTGCGAAAGAGAATGGAATTAGCCCAGACACTTCTGGCAACGACTGCTCTTAAAACATATGAAGTCGCTGAACAGGTCGGTTATCAAGATAAAAATTATTTTTCACTCGCCTTCCGCAAGCATACCGGGCAGACACCTACAGATTACCGAAAACAAATACAGACTGCAGGCAGATAGTTTATCGTTTTTTATCACATTCGCTGCAATAACCATATAACTCAATTTTGTGTCCGGTTATGCGGAAACCATCTTCACGTAGCGAGGGTTCAAAACTATCACATGCTATCGGGCAATTGTCCATAGTGATTATTCGATGACATCCTATACACACCGCGTAGTGAGTATGTTGATATTGGTTAAGACCATAAACAGCCTGGTCCTGATCAAGCAGGGTGCTTTTGATCGCGATATCTTTTTCGACAAACAGATCCAGTATTCTGTATATTGTCGATAGCCAGATCTGCTCGCCTGTTTTTTCAATTTCAGCAAGAATCTGTACCGCGCTCAAAGGTTTTTCAGCATCGCGTAATACATCCATGACCAGACGTCTTGGTTTTGTCTGCTTGATTTTACTGAGCTTTCTCTCAAGCTCATCAATATTATCGGTCACGATATATCACCCGCCTTACGTATCCTGTTCTCCTTTTTGACAACAAAATTAATTAAAGCCTGCAGTGAGATAATCAAAATGAGAACCAGAACGCCAACTAATACGATGGTTCCACCTGGTCTTAGATCCTGATAAAAAGCGAGAACCAAACCTGTTATCGTGAATCCAACAGCAAATAACACTGACAACCAGATTGTCTGACGATAGCTGCGGCCAATCTGCATCGCGCAAGCCACAGGCACAACCATCAACGAAGATACTACCAGCGCGCCAACAGTTCTGGCTGCAACTGACACTGTAACTGCTGTCAAAATTGTAAAAATGAAATTGACAACTTTTACCGGAACACCGGCAAGTCTGGCCGAGGCCTCATCAAGCGCTATATAAAATAATTCTTTGTATAACAGCAAAAACACACTGATTACTATTATACTGACAATAACAATCAGCAGCTGATCGAAGCTGCCTACAGCAACTATGCTGCCAAACAAAAAACTATTGAAATTCGCCGAATTGCTGACAAATCCAGACAGAACACCAGCCAGTCCTATGCCGGCAGATGTTACAATGGCGATAGACAATTCTGAAAAACGTGGCAGCTTCTTACGGATTACTTCAATACTAAGCGCTGCGGCTACACTTACAGCAATCGCGCCCAAAACAGGATTAATGCCAAGTATCAGACCAGCAGCAACGCCGGCCAGAGAAACATGGGACAGAGCGTTGCCCATCATTGACAGACGCTTGAAGACAACAACTGTACCTATACAAGGAATTATTATCGCCAGGAGCAAACCGGCAATTAGTGCGCGTCGCATGAAGTCGTATTGTAATATTTCCAACATAAACGCTCACCTGTCCTTCCTGGTAATAATCGCGTCAATACTTCTGCGATCAGGATGGCGGTGACGATGGGCAAGTTCACTCTCCATCTGTTCATGTTCGAGGCAGACCATAGTTCCACCTTCCATACAATACGATCTATTAACATAGTCGGCTGCTTTTGCCATGTCATGTGTAACCACAAGTATTGTCATCCCTTCATCCTGATTCAATCTGCGCAGCAGTTCAAAATGAGCCTGAGCATTTTTGGCATCCACCCCGGTAGTAGGTTCGTCAAGGAGAACAAGTTCCGGTTCATTAACAAGTGCTCTTGCCAGCAAAACTCGCTGTTGCTGGCCTCCGGACAATTCTCCGATAAGTCTTTTTGAGTACTCCTGCATATCAACCATTTCCAGAGCATGCTTCACTTTTGCTTTTGCCTTAAGACCTGGCAATCTAAAACGGCCGATCTGTTCGTAAAGATGCGCCTGCACGATTTCTTCTACCGTCGCCGGAAACCCGGTATAGGCAGCGGCTCTATTTTGCGCAACATAGCCGATATTAGACCAGCTTCTGATTTTGCCCGGTTCCATCCCCATAAGTCTGACGAATCCGGTCAGTGGTTCGAGCTCTCCAAGCAGGAGTTTAAGCATGGTACTTTTGCCAGATCCATTTGACCCCAGAAGAGCAACAAACTCACCTCGATTAACTTCAAAATTGATATCGTCGATTACAAGATTCTGATTATATGCGAAGCTAACATTCTTAACTTCTATTAACGGTGCTTCCATTTCAGCCACTTCCTATTCCTCGAAATTCTCAACGATCACCTTAAGATTTTCCCGCATTACTGAGATATAATCAGCTCCTGCTGCACGCTGTTCATCGGTTAAGCCGCCAAGAGTATTAATCACAGCGGTGTTCGCGCCAATCGCTTCAGCAATAGTTTCCGCTACCTTCGGACTAACGAGTGCTTCAAAAAAAACCACCTTAATCTCTCTCTCCTGAGCCAGATCAATTATTTCTGCCATCCTGGCAGGACTTGGTTCTTCTTCAGGAGATAATCCGGAAATACCTATCTGATTAAGCCCATAGGCTCCTGCAAGATAACCAAAAGCCTCATGTGTGACAATTAAATCGTAACCGGCAAAAGCTTCGAGCTGCTCATGAAACTCTTGATCAAGCTGCTTAAAATCTTTTTCGGCATCATTAAAATTCGATTCGTAATAATTCTTGCCATCAGGATCAGCTTCAATTAAGGCGTCAGTTATGACCCGCATCTGTTCTAAGGCCAGCAGCGGATCAAGCCAAACATGAGGATCAAGCGAATCATTATCATGCTCTTCTTCATGCTCTTCTTCACCATGTTCATGACTGTGTCCTGCTCTCAGCTCAAGATTTGCTGCGGTCTCAACGGCGATAAGCTTATCATTCTCCAGAGCTGACAAAACTGAATTGACCCAATGTTCCATTCCGGCACCATTGTAAATAAAGACATCTGCTTTTTCCAAGCTGATTATATCAGCAGAAGTCGGCTCCCATGAATGTGGTTCAGAGCCGGCAGGTACCATATTAGACAGATTAATTCTCTCACCACCAATACGGTTCGTAAAGTCATACATGGGATAAAAACTAGCAACCACAGTTAGTTTGTTCTCTGATTCCGCAGATGTACCGGAACTCGAACTGGTTTCAGAGTTTCTGCTGTCATTCATACATCCTGAAGCTGTAATAACCGAGGAAATAACCAATAATATTGCAACTATTGTAGTAATTATCTTTCTTTTCATTATGTCCAACCTTCTATCATTTATTGTCTGTGCAAATGCTTCTTAACTTTTACAATTGCATACAGCTACTAACCGCCACAAATGCAAATGCGAACCATTTGCATTTATATGATAGTGTTCTCTTTAGTTGATGTCAATATAAAACCGGCAGCCAGATTATTCTGACCACCGGTTGTAACATTTACAATTCGTTTGTTTAGTATTAAGCCTACAATTTATCTTGCCAGTTTGAAACTGCCTGTAAGCTCTTTCAGAAGCTGTGCCTGACTTGACAGCTCCTCACTGGCAGCCGCACTCTGCTCAGATGTCGCGGAGTTAGCTTGTACAACATTGGAAACTTGTACAACACCTTCATTAATCTGAGCAAGACCGGAAGCCTGTTCGTTCGAAGCATTGGCTATACTGTCAATCAGATCATCAGTTCTACTGATATCTTCAACTATCATATCAAGTGATTTACCAGTTTCTAAGGCAATTTCATTGCCATCCCCTACCTTCTGTATTGAACCCTCAATAAGAACGGTGGTCTCTCTGGCAGCTTCAGCACTACGGGCGGCCAGATTACGAACTTCTTCAGCAACAACAGCGAAGCCCTTGCCATGCTGACCCGCTCTGGCTGCTTCTACCGCAGCGTTCAGAGCAAGAATATTAGTCTGGAAAGCAATGTCATCAATCACCTTGATAATCTTGGAAATATTTGAGGAAGAGGTGCTGATTTCGGTCATTGCTTCAATCATATGCTGCATCTGTTGATTGCCTTTTATCGCGTTCTCGCGAGCTTGTGAGGCAAGCTGATTAGCTTCATTCGCGTTTGTTGCGTTCTGTCTGGTTTGAGCTGCGATTTCAGTTATTGTCGCGGTGAGTTCCTGAATTGAGCTTGCCTGCTCAGTAGTTCCCTGAGACAAAGACTGACTGCCTTCTGAAACCTGTCTGGAACCTGACGCTACCTGATCGGCAGCATTACTAATCTCACCAATAATACTGTTAAGCGACATAATGATCAGATTGAGCGCCCGCTTGATCTCGCCAAAATCACCGAGATATTCACGATCAATCGACAGCTCGAGATTGCCTTGTGATATCTCAGTCAGCACATGTGATATTTCCGCTATGTAAGTCTGAACCGCATCAAGGGTATTATTCAGCGCGTTCTTTATTTTTGCGTGATCACCTTGATAATCACCTGTGACACGAATATCAAGCTCACCCTCAGCCATGGCCGAGAGAACTTGCGACGCTTCTTCAACAGGTTTCGCGATCGCGTCAAGCGAATCATTGACCCCCTGAACGATTTCAGCATAGTCACCTTGCAATCTTGATACATCAGCTCTATAGCCAAGATGTCCACGAATAGCCTGCTCAACCAAGCCGTCCATCTCAGTTTTCATGATCTGAAGCGCTGCCTGGACTCTATTGATATCATCGATCAAGCGGGCATAATCACCTTCATACTTATTCTCAAGTGGTTTGTCAGCTTCACCTGCGGCTAGTCCTTGAACATACGTCGATGCGTCATTTAATGGCTTAACAACCGCATCCATGGTTGAATTCATACCTTCAATAATTCGACGATATTCACCTTGATGCACAGAAGCGTCCGCACGAACACCAAGTTCACCGGCTACTGCCGCTTGAACCAACTTATCAGTGTCCTGCGTCATAGCCTTTATTGAATCAACCATCATTTGAAGCGCAGGGGTTATTTCATCTTTCTCATCCATCTTCGGGAAATTCATGCTTACATCGCCCTCAGCGATTTTGCGCATATTAGCGAAAACCCCTTGTTGCATAATCATGGCAAACATATCCATGGCATCAGCCATTTTACCAACTTGATCACCACTCTTGGAGTCAACTCTCATATCAAATCGGCCTTTTGCCATATTCTGAATCATTTTGAGAGTTTTCTTAATCGGCCTGGTAATTGAGATTGACACTGTTACTGCCAAGATCAGAGCTATTACCGAGGCCGTAATCAGAAGAACCAGAACGAAACCTGCAGATAATTCGCCGATTTGAGTATTATTATCTACAGTCTCCTGTGCCGCGCTCAATTTGATTTCAATCATCCGATCGAAATCTTCATCTATTGCGGTTCGAAGTGCGGCTCCCTTGTTATTCATGAGATAGATAGCCTCACCGCCACGATGTTCACCTGACAGTGTAATAATCTCTTCTGCCACATTCATGTACTCGGTAAAATTTTCACGAACGGATGACACAAGCTGCTTACCTTCATCGGAAAACAGAGTTTTCTCATAATTATCGAGAGTTGTCAGAAAAACATCGGCGTTTGCTCTTGCAGCATCCGCATAGTCATTTCTGACAGCGTCAATTTCCGTCATTATAATATCCTTAAGATCACCTCTAATTCGCTGAAATGTGTCCGTCATTACTATAAGATCATTCATTGGCACAGTCATAGTCTCATACATATCGCGATCCATCGCGGTAATTTCCTGCATGCTAAGGACTCCGATAATGCCTATAGCGGCGGTCATGATAATGACAATGGCAAAAGACGATAGAAGTCTTACACCTATAGGAATTCTGCGCCATATTTTTTTCTTTTTTTGATTTAATTGTTCAAGTGATTGATTTGTAGCTTGATCTTTACCTCTATTGCTTTTATCGCTTTTATTTCTTTTGTTCTTTTTAACCATGTGCCTCAGTCTCCATCTTCTGCTGTAATTCATTTAGCTGTTTATCGGACATTATTCTCTCTGGGTTAACAATCAAGATTATCTGATCACCCAGTTTGCCTATAGACTCAACAAATTTATTGCCAAGTCTGCCGATAGTATCAGCTGATTCAAGTTGTTGATCCTTAAGTTGAACAACTTCATCAACACGGTCAACAATGAGACCGATAACAAGGCCTTCAAGATCAATAATGATAATGCAGGTCCTCTCATCAAATACAGTAGATTCATGATGGAAACGCATGCGTGCATCCATGACAGGGATCACCTGTCCACGCAAGGAAATAATGCCCAACATATAATCAGGCAGCTCCGGAACTTCAATTATTTTTTGCACCCCAACAATTTCTGTCACATAGCGGATCGCTATACCATAGCGATCGTGCCCGACTCTGAACGTGAGGTATTTTCCTTCCATAGCGTCTTCTTCCATAGATTCAAACGCCAGTCCACCATTAACGGCAGCAGAAGAACCAAGATTCTTAGCAAACTCATCAGTCATTTTGAAACCTCCGATTTATTCGATTATTTCAGAATCCGCGATTCAAGCCTCCAACCACAGCAAATAAAACCCTATTCTGTATTAATTCTTATCGAACATTACGGCATTAACTTTACTCTTTTATCTATGTGCGTTTTGTGATAAATTAGTGTCAGTTATGGTAGAAGCTATAAACGCGACAGAAGTCGTTCTCATCACTTGATGGTAATACTAATTCAGAGAAGAATCTCAGAACAATTAAATATTTCATTTAAAACAGATTTACCGAAAATTGATCTGTCACATGAAGGAGTTTATTATGAAAAATACATCTGTCCGGAAACTTGCTTTTGCCGGTGTTTTTCTTGCACTTGCTATTGTACTGCCATTTTTAACGCTGCAAATGCAGCAGCTTGGCAACAAACTCTTGCCGATGCATCTGCCAATTTTGTTATGTGGTTTTATTTGCGGTTGGCCATATGGTCTGGCAGTAGGGTTTGTAGCGCCGCTGATGCGCAGCATGCTGTTTGGAGCGCCGCCCATGATGCCGGTCGCGATAGCCATGGCATTTGAGCTTGCGGCCTACGGTTTCGCAACAGGTCTGTTTTATCGGCTGCTGCCTAAGCGAAATATCTTTGTCTATGTTTCACTTGTACTGTCAATGATCGTCGGACGTATAGTCTGGGGATTGACTATGATTGTTTTGTTAGGTATAAACGGCGGCAGTTTTACCTGGACTGTTTTTATGACCAGCGCATGGGTTAACGCTATCCCAGGAATAATTCTTCAGCTGATACTTGTCCCGCTCATCATTGTCGCGTTCAGAAAAGCCGGATTGATAGATCTTGGAAACCGTGGCTTGTCAGCCAATGCAGGATTGTCTGATGGCAAATAATATCAGCAGTAAAATCGCTGACAACGCTCAACTGTATGTTAATAATATTAAAACCCTGTCCGTAATAATCACGGACAGGGCAAATGAATATTTACAGAAGGTTGATAAACAAGATAGCGAACCTTTTGTCGTTGCGATAGATGGTCCTTGTGCATCAGGGAAATCCACCCTTGCAGATCAGCTTATAGAAGATTTACCTGTCAATTATAATTTAAACTGCAGCTTAATCAGAGCTGATCATTTTTTTCTGCCACCCGATCTGAGAACAGAAGAACGATTGTCTGAGCCAGGCGGCAATATTCACAGGGAACGATTTTTGGAAGAGGTAGCAGCACAAATCAAATCAGGGGAAACTTTTTCTTACGGACATTTTGACTGTAGGACAATGAGTTTATCCGAGAGTATTATAGTTAAACCAGCTCCCATAATAATAGTTGAAGGAGCATACAGCCATCACCCACTCTGGCGTTCACAGATCATAGGTCTAACTGTTTTTTGTGAGGCTGATCTTGAATTGCGTGTTGACAGAATCAGAAATCGTAACGGGGAGGAAGGACTGCGTAATTTCCTCAACAAATGGATACCTCTGGAGAACAAATATTTCACAGCCTACAATATTCGTCAATCAGCCGACATTATTTATCATTTTGAAGGTTGATTATTGAGGCGATTTTTTCTACGGCATCCTCCACATACTGCTGCATGCTGCCATCAATAGTCCCGGCAATCATCAGATTACAGCGATTCATCGGCACAAGAATTTTTATCGCTTCGCTGCTGCCAATGGCACTTGCCATCTGAGGCGTTAGCTCCCCCATTAGAGCGTTAGCCATAATTATCCCTACCGAACCACAAATAATATCGGCACGTGCGGCGTTAAGACAAATCGCGTTCTCACCTGTCGCACCTGCGTCAGCTCCACCTTTGATCATTGCTGTTGTTGCCGCAGCATTTGTGCCAAGCGCGATTATTTGTGCTGATGTATCTATTTTCGCACGCAGCTTCTCGGTTAGCATTTTGCCCATGCCACCACCTTGTCCATCAATTATTGCGATAATCATAGAAATACCTCAGTTTCATCAAATTTCTGTACGGTTTCGGCCGTTTTCTTTTGCCAGATATAGTTTTTCATCTGCTCTTGCGACAAGGTGTTCCAATGTTTCATCATTGCCCGCAACAGCGACCCCTACA